>JBDSWH010000063.1:0-18043 GCA_039926785.1 Gammaproteobacteria bacterium | reverse complement strand
GAGCGGATAGTCCTCGGTGCCTGCGAGCGTCGGATCGCCGGGAGGCGTTGCCTCGATGAACGGATATCCGGTCACGCCCGTCGCCGCCAGCACCGCGACATAATCGTCGGCAAGTTCAGTGCCCCCCGCGACCCCACCCAGCTTCTGGACGAACGCCCGACCACCAGGTGTAGTGATAACGGTCGGATCGAGGAGGGCCGTGTAAACCAGGTTCGCAAAGTTGGCCTCGGTGCCGAGTGCGCCCTCCGTGCCGTAAGGGAATGCCAGGTCCTGCTGGAACAGGGCGCTGTTGTGCATCGGGTCGCCATTGCCGTCAATCGTGTCGTCGAACATGCCAACCGGGTAGTAGTCCTTGTTGCGCAGGTAGGCATCCACTTCAGCTTCGGTGGAGGTCTCGGTGAGACCCGTCGGCGCCCGGCCCAGCGTAGCGTTGCCATTGGCGGCCAGCGCCAGTTGAAGCACCGGGTAATAGGCCCGGGTGTTGGTCGCGAGGGCGATGATGCTGCCGAAGTCCAGGTTGTGATTGGCCCGGCCATCCTGCTCGACACCAATGGTTCCCCCGTTGGCCACGGCGAGCACCGAACCGTCCGTGATGGCATGGCAAATAGCGCAGCTCGCGCCCACCTTGTCACCAGCGAGGACGTTAATGACGCCGTTATTGTCGGTGTCCGTCGCCACGACGCCGATGACGGCATTCGCATTGATCAGGGCGATCGTCGTCGCCGGATCGTTGAGGATGGGCCCGCTGGTGCCATCCGTGGCCAATTCCGCGGCGATAGCGGCCTTCGTCGCGTTGTCCAAAGCGTCCACATTGACGCTCAATCCCAGCTGGAGCGCTTCGACAGGCGTAACGCCCGCCGCCACGATGCCCTGCGGCAGGCGCATGGCATCCGTGAAGAACCCTTCGTCGCCGAACGTCTCCAGTCGAAAGACCTGTTGCCCGCTTGCCGCGTCACCGCGCTGCTGGGCTGGCGGGGTCCCGGGGTTGGAAGGGCCGGAGCGGCCATTATTGTTGTCGTTACTGCTGCAGCCCGTAAGGACAATGACTGCTGAGGCGAGGGTGAGTCTGACGATGGCGCGATGCATGGCGGATGGCCCACTAACGGAAGGTGGACCAAAGCTCTCATGCAATCCCGTCCGTGTCTGTAATCACTGAGGGAAGATTCGAGAGGTTTTCAGCGACGCGAACTGAGGTGAATTCCTACGCGAACTGGATGCACGGCAGACGAAAGAAAGTTTTAGACCCATTGCCGTACTGCGGTGGAGGCGCTTTCGGGATAGCGATTCACGCCACTCCGGGCGTCAGGAGAGCGAGGTTTGGCGTACCCATGTTGTAGCGCAATAACAGGACCGCGCCGTCGGTCGACCGCATCCGCGCATGGTGGCTGCCCGCCGGCGCCAGATGGAAGTCGCCGGCCCGCAACGTCTGTAGGCCGATCTCCACTTCGCCCTCGATGACGGCCATCTCCTCGTCCCGGGGATGGAAATGGGCAGGGACCTCGCCGCCCGGGAGCAGCCGAACGAGCATCGTCTGCTTCGTTCCGCGCGGGTCACTGTCAATTGTCCGATACTCCATGAGGGGCGATAGCCGGGACCAGCTCGGGGCGTCCGTAACCGTGGCGCTCGACTCCTCAATCGTGGCGAGGGCGATGCGCTGAAGTATGTCGCGCCTGATCCTGCCTCGTCGCTCGCCATCCACTTCGACGGCTACCGGCGAACGGCAAAGCAGGGTCGACACGGCCCCGGCCAGGTCGTCGGCGTCTGAATCCGCATCACTCATCGTCAGTGCTCCCGAGAAAACGCCGGAGATCTGCCAGACCGCGGCGCAGGTGCGACTTTACGGTTCCGAGGGCGAGACCCGTGTGTTGCGAGATCTCGGAGTGACTGAAACCGCGGAGATACGCAAACGCCAGCACCTGGCGCCGCACCGGGTCCAGCGCCGCAAGGCCGGCGTGCGCGCGCGATGACGTGGCGAGCATTGCCAGCAGGTCCTCGGCAGGCTCGTCCGGTTGGTCGCGCCGTGGTTGGACCGCGTGACCATCGAGGACCTCGGCCCGTGGAAGGCGTTGCCGGCGCTTGTCCAAGGCGCGAGTCCGGCAGATGGTGATCAGCCAGACCGAGACCGGGGTTCGGGACCGGCCATACGAGGCCGCCTCCTCCCAAGCCTGAACATAGGTATCGGACACGGTTTCTTCGGCGTCCCACGTGTCCTCGCCGATGAGCATCGCCAGCGCAAACAGGCGGCCGACAGTCGCCTCGTACAGCTCGACAAGTGCGGTCTGGTCACGCCCCGCCATGCGTGTTACCAGTGTTGCAAGGCGAGCATTCGCTTTGACGTCAGCGTGTACTGCCGGGTCGGGTTCGCCAGCCGTCGAAGAAGTCGGCGTCTCGTACTCGACAGCCCGCTTCTCGCGCCTATTGTTCTGGGTATACGTCATTCAAACATCCGTCGTGGCGCGGGTCTTCGACATGGCGCACCGGTACCTCGTGTTGCGGATCAATCAGGAGTGGATTTGTTGACGTCGGCGCCCGGCGCCCTCTCGACTTCGATCCGTGACTTGCCACCCGGCAAGCGGTAGTCGCGCCACAGTTCAATCTTGCCATCGCTGACGACAAACAGCCCGGCGATCTCGAAGTACATGCTGCGCCCGCCCGGCTTGGCGATAAAGCGATCAATGCGCTGATTGACAACGATCTGACCGATGGCGGAGGTGCGCAGGATCTCCCACTCCACTCTCACCAGGCTTCTCAGGAACGGGTCCACCTCGCGGCGAAACTCGTCCAGGCCGTTGATATCCGGTCGCCCTTCGAACATCTGATACACCAGTTTGTCCGACAGGTAAGGAGCAAGCTTGTCGACATCCCGTGTGGCCCAGTCCAGGCAGAACGCGGTCACGAGCTCGCTGTTTTGAGCCTCCAGCGGAGTTTGTTGGGTGTCGGCAACGACACCTGCCGAGGCCAGTGCGGCGTAGCCGACCGCCAGACCACCGGCTGAAAGCAGGCCGCGTCGGCTTAATATCTGGGCGGACGTAAAATCCGTGTTCATCCGGGTTCCTTCGGGCTTAGTAGACCATAGTTCATGAGATTCCAAAAAAGACTCAGGCGTACGTCTGCAGCCATCCGCCCGTAAAGCCCGCCGCCCGCAGGCCCCCGCGGAGAGCAGCGCACTGGCGCATCAGGCGCCAGATCAGCTCGCTGCGGTAATTCTCGATCATGAGTACGGTGGGGCCTTCGTTGATGCCGTAGTGATAGGGCGATACCCATCCGACGCCGTCCACTGCGCCACTTTCCTGAAACAGCGGATTGAACGACGCCTTGAATCCATACGGATTCGATGTATGGACTTGCAAATCGGTCATGTGTGAAATCGTCGGCGCAACGATTTCCGGTGCAAATGGCAGAGAAGCGGCTACCGCCCAGGGAGCGACCGTTCCATCGTCGGGGCCGAATGGCGCCCCGCGCGCGACGTAGCCGTAGAACGTCCGCTCGACGCCCGAGATATTCTTCGTCAGATTGCCCGGACCGTCGCTGGCGGTGATGCCCCAGCACAGGGCATTGCGATGCGGGTAGTCGTTGGGATTGCGGATGGCGTACTGCTGCTGGACGATGGTGGCCCGCCGACTGTTCTCGAAGTAATCACAGTCGTGTCCGCGCATGAAATGGTCGCGGATACCGCGGAAGTCGCACCAGATATGCGACATCTGGTGTATGAACAGTGGGCCCGCATAGAGGAGTTCCTGGTCGAAGATCTTCTTCCAGGCGTAGGTCGCGCACCAGGCCTCATAACAGCGCGGATCAATGGGGTGCGTGGGCGAGCCCAGCGCCAGCAGGTACAGGATCAGCGCTTCGTCGTACCCGTGCCAGTGATAACCCAAAAAGCCCGTCTCGGGGCTCCAGCCGTGGCACAGCGTGTCCTCGCCGTTGAGCATCCAGTGCCAGTCGACACGCTCGTAAAGTGTCGCGGCCAATCCACGGATTTCGACCTCGTCCGGGTGATCACGATCGAAGTATTGGGCGGCGACCAGCACCCCCGCAATCAGCAGTGCCGTGTCGATGCTCGACAACTCGCAATGCCACGCGCGCCGGCCGCTCTCCATGTTCAGGAAATGATAGTAGAAGCCACGGTAGCCGGTGGCCTGGGGCGACTCACTCTGCTCACTCGCTGCCAGGAACCGCAGCATTGCCAGGCTTCGGGTAGCGGCATCGCGACGCTCGATGAACCCGCGATGCGCCCCGACCAGATAGACCGTCAGTGCCATCCCCATAGCCGCAATGCTCGCCGGCCACTGCGGGGCAGTCTTGTCGAGCACCAGTCCTTTGGTTCTGTTGACCTCGCGGGTGAAATAGTTGAAGGAATTGAGCTGCAGCCGACGTAGGCATCCCGCGTGCAGCAATTCGCTTTCGAGCCGATCGTCGCTGGCGCCCGCTACCATTCGATCTGCACGTGATTGACCGATTGCGGCGCCAGAGTCAGCTCGATCTCCAGGGCGCCCGATTGACCTGTGCACGACATTGGCTCGGGGACGGTGTGTGAGACCGCCAGGAGCGACGTTACCTGGTCGGACTTCAGGTACTCTGGCTCGCCCATTTCTCGCCAGGCGCGCTCGGGATTGGCGTGCTCCTCATCGATTCTTCGGGCAGTCACTCCCTTTGGCATTCGCTCCCGGCCATGAGTGAGCCGCACTCTGACCACTTCAGCGTCGATTGGACGGCGCGGCAGAGCCTGATTGATCAGCAGCGCATTGGTCATGCCGGTGCCCGCGCCGATCCACACAGCGACCGTGTGATGCTCACCCTGAACCTGAACGTGCCGGTCGCCGAGCGCCCGCAGCTGCTGGAACGCCCGGTAAACTGGTTTCGGGATGCCATAAAGATTCATCATGCCGAATTCCCCATGAAACGGCTCGCTGGGGAAGTAGTTCTCCTCGAAGATGTCCGAGAACGTCCAGTAATTGTAGCCATCCACGATGTCATCCACGCTCATCACGATGCGCACCGCGAAGGCAGCGGCGAAGGGAGTATCTTGAAAGGGATCGCGCGGATTCGAACTGATGCTCCATTCCGTGTAGTAGAGCGGCAGCCCCTCAGCGGCGGCGGGAGACCAGGTGAGCCACGAGTCGCTGGATGAGGGTACCCCACGGGTGGCAATCCCGGGGTGGCGTCACATTGCTCCGATAGCGGAAGACGATACCGTCGCCGGAAGACAGGGTGCGCGGCATGAATGACAGCTCCACGACGGGCTTCATGCCGATCGACAACAAGAAGTCGAAGATGCGGTCGATATTGAAGAACGAATACAACGACTGGTCGTTCTGGCCAACGAGAGTGCCCAGGGAGTCGTCAAGGATGCCGTGGAACCGTACGTGCCTGAAGCCGACAGCGGTGCGCGCCTGCGCCAGCTGCTCCTGCCAGTCGCGACGCAGGGCCAGGGAAGCGTGTCCACTGCCGACGCACCACTGCCACGCACCGCGAACCGGCTGGCCCGAGGACTCGATGTCCGCGGTGAAGAGGACCGGGGACGATGCAGACTTGGGGCTTTCGGTCACAAGATGGCAGCATACCAACCATCGGTCGCATTATGGACCCGCGCGCAGTGCGCTTCGCAAGACGCGGCCAATCGTGAGTCCCTGCACCAGAATCGAGAATACGACGACGCAATAGGTGAGGGTAAGCATCGTGTCACGCGTCGGGCCGTCCGGAAGGGACAATACCAGCGCTACGGAAATGCCCCCGCGAAGACCGCTCCAGGTGAGCACGCGCCAGGCGCCACGAGGCAGTCCAAAGTACCCGCCAAGAATTCGCATCGGCACGCCGACCGAGAGGAGGCGCGCCAAGAGCGTTACCCCGATCACGGCTGCGCCGGCTACCAGCAGTGGACCCGACAGGGAGATACGTACGACCTCCATTCCGATCAGCACGAACAGCACGGCGTTCAGAATTTCATCGACGAGTTCCCAGAACATGTCCAGATAGCGCCACGTCGTATCGGACATGGCGCGCGCACGTCCCTGGTTGCCGACGACCAGGCCGGTGACAACCATCGCCAGTGGCCCGGAAGTGTGCAGATGATCGGCCAACGCGTAGCCCCCGGTGACCGCCGCCAACGTCAGCAGCACTTCAACCTGATACTGGTCCACACTCTTGAGTAGCCGAAACAAGACGTAACCCAGGGCGAAGCCCAGTGCCAGGCCGCCAACCCCCTCGCGCAGCAGCAGCACGAGGATCCCGCCCGCCGTCGGGGTCTCGCCGCTCATCAGCATGTCCAACAGCAGCGCAAAAATCACCACGCCCACACCATCGTTGAAGAGCGATTCGCCGGCGATAATCAGCTCCAGGTTCTTGGGTGCCTTGACGGACTTCAGGATTCCCATCACCGCTATAGGATCGGTTGGCGAGATCAACGCGCCGAACAGCAGGCAGTGCAGCAGACCGAGCGGCAATCCCAGAATGGGCAGTAACAGCCAAAGTCCCCCGCCCACGAGGAGCGTGGACGCGAGAGTTCCTACGAGAGCCAGCGCCGCCACCGACCAGCGCTGCGCCTGCAACTCTCCCAGGTCCACGTGCAGCGCCCCCGCGAACAGAAGCAGCGACAGCATGCCGCGCATCAACACGTCGGAAAACTCGATCGAGCGTAACAGCGACTCCTCGTATTGGAGCAGCGAATGAACCCAGCCAACGGCGTCGAACGCCACAATCGCCAGCGACAGCCCCAGCGCAATCACCATGACCCCGATGGTCGTTGGCAAGCGAACGAACCGGTGATTCAGGTAAGCGAGCAGCGCGGTAATGACCAGGCAGGTGGCAGCGATATCGAGCATAGGGTGACGCCGAACGGGTACTTATCCCCGCAACAACGACTCCGGAATCTTCTCACGGTCTTTGGCGCTGGAGGTCCGCCGCGCGCTAAGTCGGGGCCAACCCGATACGAAACTCACAGTCCCGGGCTGCCCTGCATGATGCCGCCATCGGCGAAGATGGTCGTCGCCGTAAGGTAGCTGGCGCCGTCGCCCGCGAGAAACGCCACGACATTGGCGATCTCCTCCGGCTTGGCCATCCGCCCCAGCGGGATTGCGGCGTCCAGTTTCCGTAAGAGCGCCGGGTCATCCAGCGTGCCACGGTTGATGGGTGTCGCTACGGCGCCGGGGCCGACACCGACGACGAGAATGTTGTGCGGCGCGAGTTCTACGCCCGCCGTGCGCGTCAACATCCGCATGCCGCCTTTCGACAGGCAGTAGGCGGTATTGCCGGGCATCGGCCAGTCTTCGTGCACTGAGGTGACGTTTATGATACGGCCACCGCCGCCCTGCCTGATCATCTGCTGCGCCGCCAACTGACTGCCGAAGAACGCGCTCTTTAGATTAATCGCGAGCACCTTGTCGTATTGCTCCTCCGTCGTATCCAGTATGGACGTGCGCGTTTCGATGCCGGCGTTGTTGACCATGATGTCAACGCGCCCGAATTCCTTGACCGCGGCGGCGAACAGCCGGCGCAAGTCGGCAACGTGGCTGACGTCGGCTTTCACCCCGATCACGCATACACCCAGCGCCAAGACCTGCTTTTCCAGCGCATCGGTCGCTTCGGGATGCGCCACGTAGTCGATGACGATGTTGGCGCCCTGCCGGGCGAGCTCCAACACAATGGCCATGCCGATGCCGCTATTGCCACCGGTGATGATGGCTACCTTGCCTTTAAGGTTCATGCTCGTGTTTGCTGATCGTTGGATGTGATCATGTTGTCCCACTATCGGATCGTCAAGGACGGATCGTCGCGCAAGGTCTCCGTGGTCATGTCCACAAAGGCACGAACTTTCTGCGCGACACGTCGGCCGTGATGATGGACAATGTGCACAGGCAGCGCCGCGGGCTCGAAGTCGGCAAGAACAATCGTCAATTCCCCCGCCTTCACGTGAGCGGCTATCTGATACGACAGCAGGCGCACAACGCCGAAGCCACTCATCGCTGCCGCGATCGCCGCATCGTTACTGGAACTCACCATCCGCGGCGTGACTTCAAATAGTCGCTCCTTGCCATCGATCGACAGGCGCCACTGCGACACAGGAGTGACCGCCAGTGCCGAAATGACCGTATGACGACTGAGGTCCTCGGGATGCCGTGGAGCGCCCCGCGCACGCAGATAGCGGGGTGCGGCGCAAATCACCCGGCGAACGGTGCCGACGCGAATACCTTGCAGTGATGAATCGGGCAGCTCGCCAATCCGGATCCCGACATCAATCCCTTCTTCAACAAGATTGACGATGCGATCCACGAACAGGCATTCGGCCCGGACTTCCGGGTACCGTTGCAGATACGCGGTCACGATCGGTGTCACGTAAATCCTGCCGAATAATGCGGGCGCAATCGTGCTCCTGCTGATGGTCATACTCGCCGGACCCTTCAACGAAGTCCGTTCCATGATTACAGGCCGCTATCGCCTGCCTGTGGAGAAGAAGTGATGGCACACGTACTGACCCGTCGACGAATTCTCCAGGGACTGTCGGCCACCGCGGGCGGTGTGTTGCTGGCGGGCTGCGACCGGCTCGGCGAATCGGAGGCCTTTGGCAGGGTACTAAGCTCCGCAGAGACGCTCACCTACCGGGCGCAGCGGCTGGTCATGGGTCGCAACACCCTTGCGCGCGAGTTCTCCCCCGCGGACATGTCACAGGTGTTTCGAGCGAATGGCAATACCAATCCGCGTTCTACCGACTACCAGCGCCATGCAGCGGATAACTTTGCCAACTGGCGCCTCGTCGTTGACGGGCTCGTGGAAAGGCCCATTTCCCTGTCCCTGGCGGAGTTGCGCGCGCTGCCGGCACGCTCGCAGATCACCCGCCACGACTGTGTCGAGGCCTGGAGCGCCATCGGGCAGTGGGCCGGACCGCCCCTCAAAATACTGCTCGACGCGGCGGGCCTGCAGCCGGCAGCCGCCTACGCCGTTTTTCACTGCGCTGACGATTTCGATGACGTGGCCTATTACGAGAGTATCGATCTCGTGGATGCCTACCACCCCCAGACGATCCTCGCGCACACCATGAACAATGGCGCCCTCCCGATCGCGCACGGCGCCCCGATCCGGCTGCGCGTCGAGCGTCAGCTGGGCTACAAGCATGCCAATTACGTCATGCGCGTTGAACTGGTGAATGACCTGGCGACCGTCGGGGCCGGCAAGGGCGGCTACTGGGAGGACGCCGTCAACTACGAGTGGTACGCCGGTATCTGAGGCCAGACATCAGCTGCGCTGGTCGGGGGCGCCGCCCGCGAACTGCGCCACCCGCCGCGCCAGCTCCGGCCCCTGATCTTCGACGATGTAGAAATTGGCGTCCGGCAACAGGGCGTGGTTCTGTCCTCGGGCGCCGGGCAGATGGGCCAGCAGGCGCTCGGGGCCCATGGCACTGCCGGCAAAGGCCGCGCTGTAGAGTGCCAGCACGGGCTTCTGCCACTCAGCCAGTCGCTCCCAGGCACGCCGGTTGGCAATGGCTGCCGGATCGTCCTCCTCGATGGGCAGGATCATTGGAAACCGTCGCGGTCCGGTCTTGTAGGTCTCATCCGGGTACGGGGCGTCATAGGCGGCGATGGTCTCCGGGGCGAGTTTCTGCACCACACCCTCATTCACCATTTCGCCTTGGGGAAACCGGGGCAGGGCAAACTGCTGCTCGCGCCACTTGATGAACCAGTCGCGCCCCCCGCCCTGCCCCATGGGCAACATCGTGTTGCTGATCACCAGGCGAGCGAAGAATTCCGGTCGCTCGGCAGCGATCCGCAACCCGAAGAAACCGCCCCAGTCAAACAGGAACGCCGTAAGCGGGGGAACTTGCAGGGCATCGAGGAACGCCGTCAGCCAGTCAATGTGGCGCTGGAACGTGTAGTCGCCGGTGGATGGCAGCTTGTCGGAGCGTCCAAACCCGATGTAGTCCGGCGCAATCACCCGGAAGCCGTTTTGCACGAGCAGGGGCAGCATCCGGCGGTAGAGATAGGACCAGCAACCCTGGCCATGCAACAACAGAACGGCCGGCGCCTCCAGCCCGCCTTCATCCAGGTAGTGCATCCGAAGGGTGCCACAGCGCGCATCCGGCACATTGATGTAGTGGGGCGTAAAGGCAAAACCTGGAAGGTTACGAAAGCGGGATTCCGGGGTGCGCAGGGGTTGCATTGGGTCAGTCGCCTGCGTGCGGGCCGGCTGCCCAGCCGTGGCGAGTCAATGTCGCCTGGGCAAACGCTCCGGGAACCTCCTCCAGCGGCACCCGCAGCGTCGCATTCCAGCGGTTCAGAAAGCCGAACAGACTGATCACCGCCACGATCTCGGCGATCTCGCGCGGAGAAAAATGCGCCTTGAGGTCCTGGAGCTCGTTGTCCGTTACCCCGTTCGGTGACTGGCCGCCACCCCGGGCCACCCGCAGGGCAGCCCGCTCGGCCGGGCTGATCATCGGCGACGATTCAAACTCCCAGACGGCAGCCTGTCTTTCCGGGGAAATCCCCTCGAGGGCCAAGCCGTGGGCGTTGTGCGCCACGCAATATTGGCAGCCGCCCGCCACGCTCGATACCAGACCAACGAGTCGCTTCAGCTCCATCGATATCGCCCCCGGTGCCCATACCGTGAAAACCAGCGGGCTGAGCACGCGCAAAAGTTCCGGCCAGTGGGCCATTACCAGCAGGTCGTTCGGTGCAAAACCCATCTGCTGGGTGGCCAGTTGCAACAGCTGCTGCAAATCCGGGGGCAGCTGATCGGCAGGAACCGGCTCCAGGCGCATCAGCCCGTCCCTTCGATCCAGCTCACCAGTGCGGCGGCAATTTCGTCCGGCGAATCCTCCTGGATAAAATGGATTCCCGGAACGGTGACTTCAACCTGATTCAGCCAGCCGCGGCAGAATTCCCGCTGGGCGCCCACGAGTATCGCGCCGGGTTCGGCGTTGACGAACAACTTGGGCAGCGTATTCGCAGCCATCCAGTCCGCGTAGGCCTGGACGATACCGACCACGTCGGCCGGCTCGCCCTCGATGGGCAGCTCCCGCGGCCAGCTCAGCATCGGCCGCCGATCCTCTCCCGGATTAAGAAAGGGCTCGCGATAGGCTGCCAATTCTGCCGCCGAGAGCGCGCGCTGTATCGAACCCGGGAGAATCCGTTCAATGAAGACGTTCTTCTCCAGAATCAGCGCCTCCCCCGCCGGGGACCGCAGCGCCTGGAACAGAGCGCGGCTCGCCGTCGGCCACTCGGCCCAGCTCAGGGGCCGGACAATGGCTTCCATGTAGGCAATACGCGCCACACTTTCGGGGTGTTCCCGGGCCCAGTGGAATCCGAGGGCAGAACCCCAGTCGTGTAACACCAGCGTGACCCGCTCGCGGATCCCCAGGACCTCGAGGAACTCGGCGAGATACCGATAATGATCTGCGAATCGGTAACTCGCGGGTCCTGAAGCCGCCAGCTTCCCGGATCGACCCATGCCCATCAGGTCGGGCGCAATGCATCGCCCCCGGGTGGCAAGCTGCGGCTGGATGTGCCGCCAGAGCCGGGAGGACACGGGATTACCGTGGAGAAACACGATGGGGTCGCCAGTACCGATTTCCACGTAGGCGATGCGCTGGCCCAGCACACGGGCGAATTTAACCTCCGGGTCATCGCTTGCCAACGTCGTCATTTTCCTGCCTTATTCACATAGATTCGCGGTGGAGGTCGGGATAACCCGCGACTCGGTCGTGGGTGTGGACGGCCAGGGGGCCTGGAAAGTCGCCACACTGGAGGCCTCCGCCATCCAGCCACTGGCGAGTCGACACCCGCGCCGCCGCGATCAGCGCGGCACCCTGAGAGTAGTCGTAGGATGACTGATCAAGTGGACACAGCGGTGGCACGATGCGCAGGGACACGCGATCGGCATAGTGATCGTAGTCCTGTCGCAGCTGGCGCGCCCCGAGCAGTGTTAGCGAGTGGATCGCACGACCGATCGGGTGGCGTGGGATGGCCGTCCCGACGCACGTAAAGCCACAGGGCAGGACGATCAGTTGCGTCGCGCCGAGACGTGCGGCGGTGGCAATCGGCGTACCGCTGGCAACCGCACCATCCACCAGGCTGCGACCGTTAATCCGGACGGGCGCGAAAACCCCGGGGATTGCTGTGCTTGCCAGCACCGCCTCGAGAACGTTCCCGCTGCTCAAGACCACTTCTTCACCCGTGGCTTCGTCGGCCGCGACGATGTGCAGGGGCACTCGGGCTCCGTCGAACTCCTGGTACGGCAACTCGCGGCGCAGAATCGCGGCCAGGCCCCGGGCATCAGCGAGGTGGCCACGAACGCCGAACACGCCGAGCAGCGACCGCCAGGACAGGCCCAAGGCCTCCCGGGTGCTCACGCTCCGCCAAAGGCTGGCAATACGCTCCACCATCTCGGGAGACGGTTCATGGGCCAGAAACGCCCCGTTCAGCGCCCCGGCGGACACGCCAACGATGAGGTCGGGCCGGACGCCCGCGCCGATAAGCTCGGCAAGCATGCCGGCCTGGACGGCGCCCAAGCTGCCGCCACCGGCCAGGACGAATGCGGTGCGGCCGACTGACTTGTCGATCATGTCGGGAGCCTAGCACCCGTTGTCGAAACGCGGGTGTAAGGATTCTGGGTGATCAGCGACCAACGGATAGGAACACAGGAGAAATCCCATGCGCTATATCCGACTTTGGTGGTTACTGGCGATCGCCAGCCTTGCGCCGTTGACCTCCGGCGCGACTGTGTTTGCCAGCGGCGCCCGTCAGGTGAGCCTCATTGAGCTCTACACCTCCGAGGGCTGCAGCAGCTGCCCGCCGGCCGACCGGTGGCTGTCCCGCCTGAAACAGGATCCGGGACTCTGGCGTGACTTTGTGCCCGTGGCCTTTCACGTGGACTACTGGGATTCACTGGGTTGGAAGGATCGCTTTGCTGCCGACGGCTGGTCGGCACGCCAACGTCGCTACGCGGCCGATGGCGGCATATCGACCGTCTACACGCCAGGTCTGCTCCTGAACGGCAAGGATTGGCGGCGCTGGGGTGGCGATGCGCGCCCCGGCCTCGGGGCTCCAGCGGGAGCCTTGCGCGCTGAATTGTCAGGCGACGAGCTGGTCGTCAGCTTCGCGGCGAATGTCATCGCTGGACAGCAAATGATCGTCAATGTGGCGCTGCTCGGTACCGGATTATCCTCCACCGTAAAGGCCGGCGAGAACCGGGGCGTGACCCTCGACCACGACTTCGTAGTGCTTGGTCTGGCTCGCCAGCCGCTGGCCGGCGCCACAGGAGCCTACACGGGCACCGTCCGCATACCCTCAAGCCCGATTCGGGCTCCGCGCCGGGCACTGGCCATCTGGGTGAGCAGCGGCGACAGCCAGGCACCGCTGCAGGCGGCCGGCGGCTGGCTGGCGGCCGCAGATTGAAACGCGCAGATTGTGAGCATCCCCCGCGTGTCCTATACACTCAACGATAAGAAACGACTCGGCGCCTGCCTGATGGGTGTCGCCGCCGGGTTGAGTGTGGCTTGCTGATTTACGCCGATTGAATCCAGCAGAACCGCGACGAAGTGATCGATCCGCTTGCCCGACCTGCCTCTACATTTGGACGACCCCAGAATGCGGCACACAGCGCTCGAGCGGTGGGAGAACGAGGGTGGCACCGCGTTGCCCATCATCCGCGTCCTCGACAGCCAGTTGCGCTTTCGCGTTCTCAACCCCGTATTTGACGTGATTCTTGAAACGGGCCACACAGGCCTCGTGCTACCAGACCAGCCACATCTCGTGGAGCCACTCGGCTCGCTAAGAGTGCAGATCGAGTTCTATCATCAGGCCCCCGGGTTTTAGCGGCGAATGGCGCAGGACTTTCCGATCATGGCCAAGGACCGTCTCGTGCTCAGTACTTTCGAAGGGGGTCAGGAGATCGTCCTGCCCAACGCCCGCTGGCGGGGCTTCAGCGACCGGGTGATGGGCGGCAGGTCTGATGCGAACTTCACCACGGCAACAGTCGCCGGCAAACAATGCATCCGCCTCACCGGGCACGTCACCCGCGATGGCGGGGGCGGATTTATCCAGGCGGCGCTGGACCTGGGTTCCCGCGGTGGCGATTTCGACGGTTCGGCCTACACCGGCGTCGAGTTTCTCGTGTTCGGTAATGACGAGGACTACAACGTTCATGTCAGGACCGCCGATTGCGGATGGTATGACGAGTCCTATCGTGCCACGTTCCGCGTTGAATCCCGCTGGCAGCCGCTGCGGATACCCTGGACCGGCTTCACGCCCAACGGCGTGTCCGTATCGCTCAATCCCGTGCGTCTGCAGCGGATCGCACTGCTCGGCTGGATGCGCGAGTTCACTGCTGATATCGCGCTGGCCGAGGCCGCGCTTTATTGCTAGCACCTGCGTCCTGCATGGAAGCATTGGTACCCGGCGGCGGCGGCGGCGTGCTCGATAACGCCTCGAAGCCGGAGACCACATCGAACAGTTCCTCGTCAATGTTGCTCTGGCGCAATCGGTGGAACGCACTGTTGAGGTCCACCAAAAGCTCGTCGATATTTTTGTCCGCACGTTGCATCGCCACCAGGCGGGCGGCGTTCTCGCTCGCGAGGGATTCAGCGCACGCGCGGAAGAGCGAGACGAAAAGATATTCGCGGATCAGCGCCCCCAGGGTGGCATTGCCGCCACCCATGACTTCGGGCCGGTTATCCGTCGGCCAGGGCAGTTCAGCCAGCTTGCGCCGCCAGGTATCGTCCAGCGGCAACAGTCGCTGAGTGACGGGCGTATAAACGGCCCCTGAGCCAGGCCGGTTGTAGAAGAGGTGGAGTTCGGTCACCGCGCTCTGACTTTCGCGCAACTCGCTCTGGACCAGAATCTGCCCGACCAGCGGCGTGATGGCCTTGACAGAATTCGGCACGGCGAAAAGTCCGGCGACCGGTAACCCCGCGTCCGAAAGGCGAGCGTGCACGCGTTCACCAACCGCCCAGACTTGATGTTTGCCGGGAAGAACAGCCAGGGTCTTCACGACACAATCAGCCACCACATCATTGAACTGCCCCACCAGGCCCTGATCGGACCCGAATACGACCGCACCCACCAGAGCTGCACCGGCGCGCCCTGTGCCTGCAGTCGTTAGCGCTGTCGGCGCGCTCTGCCGGAGACAAATGCTCAGCCCCAGCTCCACAACCCGATAGTAGTCCGCCAAGGCGCGGACCGACTGCTCGTATTGCCCGATACTCGAGGCGGCCAGGGCTTTCATCGAGCGAACCACCGATTGCAGATCATCGGCACTGGCAATTTTGCGCTGCAGGCTCGCCGTGGTGTCGCTCATGGCGTCGCCGCGGGGCGATCGGCTTGGTTTGGAAACGGGCGAGCGCTTGACGGGCCACGTCGATAATCGCTTTGCGATCTTCCGCGCTCAACTGGTTGGCGGTTTCCAATCGCTCGCATGCCTCCGCCGGGATATTTGCCGCCGCCTCACGCACGGCATGCTCGGCATCTTTCATCGTGTCGATTGGCACTGAGTCGAATAGTTTCTCAGTCAGCGCCAAGAGCATGGCGATTTGCGCAGGCAGTGACACGGGGGCGAATTCCGGCTGCTTGAGGCAGGCGCGTATGCGCCGTCCATGCTCGATGATCTTGCGCGTATTCTCGTCCAGTCTGGCGCCAAACCGGGCAAAGGTCTCCAACTCCTCGAACTGCGCGTAGGCGAGCTTGAGATCGCCAGCCACCGCACGGTAGGCCGCGCGCTGCGCCTTGCCACCGACGCGCGAAACCGACTTGCCGACGTCGACCGCCGGCAGCACTCCCAGTTCGAACAGCGAGGGCGACAGGTAGATCTGGCCATCGGTGATGGAAATCAGGTTGGTGGGGATATAGGCCGAAATGTTCTGCGCCTCCGTCTCGATAATAGGCAGGGCAGTGAGCGAACCACCGCCGAGTTCCTTGGACAGACGGGTGGCGCGCTCAAGCAGCCGCGCGTGGATATAGAAGATGTCGCCGGGAAATGCTTCGCGCCCAGGCGGACGACGCAGCAGCAGCGACAGCTCGCGATAGGCGCGCGCGTGATGGGTAAGATCGTCGTACACGATAAGGACGTCGTGGCCGGCTTCCATGAAATGCTCGGCGATGCTGGTCGCGGCGTAGGGTGCGATGAAGGCGAGACCCGGCGGGTCGTTGCCTTCGGTGACGACGAAGACGGTATGATCGAGGGCGCCCTTTTCCCGCAGGGTCGCGACGGACTTCGCCACGGCGGAAGCGCGCTGGCCGATGGCGCAATAGACGCACAGCACGTTCTTGCCGTGCTGGTTCAGTATGGTGTCAATTGCGATGGCGGTCTTGCCTGTCTGGCGGTCGCCAACAATCAACTCACGCTGGCCACGCCCGACGGGAATGAGCGCATCGATGACCTTGAGCCCCGTCTGGAGAGGTTCCGTGACAGGCGCACGGTCCATGATGTGCGGCGCCGTGCGTTCGATCGGCAGGCGTTCCCTGGCGGCAACCGGCCCTTTACCGTCCAGGGGCCGGCCCAGCGGGTCCATGACCCGCCCGAGCAATCCCTCGCCCACGGCCACATCCATGACCCGGCCGGTGCGCTGCACTTCGTCTCCAGCGTGCAGGTGCCAGTAGTCGCCGAGCAGGACGACGCCGATTTCATCCGCGTCCACGTTGAAAGCGATGCCGAGCACGTCGCCGGGAAACTGCACCAATTCATCAAAGCCGACGCCGAATAGCCCGGAAACCTTGGCGATGCCGGTGGCGATGCTGGTGATCGTGCCCACTTCCCGTAGCGAGAGTTGCGGCGTGAACGCCTCCCGCGCCTCCCGCATGCCCGCAAACGCACCGTCAAAAACTTTCTGCAGGCTCTCAGGCGACTCCGTGTTCATAGAGTTCTGGTTACAGGCACTACGGGTATTGACTGGGCCTTGGCTTTGCTTTCCTTGAGCAGTTCGTCGACTCCCTGCTCCAGGGACTTCAGGTACTCAGCGATGCTCCAGCCCACCTTTTGTCCCTCCGTGGCGAGTTCGATGCCACTGACCAGGTTCGGCGCAGTCTCGAAGCGCAGGCGGATTTCGGCGGAGAAGGTTTCGTTGAGCGCCCGTTGAATCTGCGCGCGCTGGGTCGCGGGCAGTTCGAACGCGCTGCGCACGATCCCAGGCGCGGACGCCGATTTGAGCGCCTCTCCCAGACTCGCTTTCGCCTTGCCGTCCAAGCAGCGCAGGCGGCTGCTGAACACCTCACCCACGCGCTCTTCCAGGGTCGTCGAGGCGAGGTCGGCCAGCGCCTTGCGCACAATGGCAAACACTTCGTCCTGCGCGCGCCGGGCTAGCGCCGCGTTCAGGCCCTCCTGTTCCGTTCTGAGCGTCTCGTGCCGCTTGGCAGCCAGGGCATCTGCAGCCGCCCGCGCCTCATCAAGGAGCCGCTCCCGTTCGGATTCGGCCTCGTCGGTCGCCTTGGCAAGGAGCGTGGCGCGCTGCTTCTCAAATGCCTCGTTCTTCTGCCTGAACTCGTCGCGCTCTTTTTGCGCCTCCGCCTTCTTGGCATCGGCGTCGACCAGCTCCTTGGCGATGTGCTTCTCACGCGCGTCGACGGCGTCGAGAATTGGCCGGTAAAGGTAGCGCTTCATCAACCATACCAGGATGACAAAGTTGACGACTTGCGCAGCGACGGTGAACCAGTCGATCAGCATGACTTACTTTCCCGCGGCACCGGCTATGACGTGGTTCCAGAACGGGTTGGCGAAAATAAGAATCATCGAGACCACGAAACAGTAGATGGCCGTGGACTCGATCATCGCCAGGCCGACGAATAGCGTCCTGGTGATCGTCGCGGAAGCGTCCGGCTGCTGCGCGAGCGAACTCAAGGCCATCGCGACGGCCTTGCCCTCGCCCAGCGAAGGGCCGATCACCCCTATGGCTATGGTAATGCCGGCGGTAATGATCGAAGCGATCGCGATCAGTGTCATGCTGTCCATGTCGTGTCCTTCTGTAGTTGCGCAGTCGATTCAGGCGGCGGATCCGGGCTCCGACCCGGCTTTCGTCTTGGCGTCGACCTTGCGCGCCCTCGTGGCCGCCGCGATGTAAACGGTCGCGAGG
>JBDSWH010000062.1:0-3887 GCA_039926785.1 Gammaproteobacteria bacterium | reverse complement strand
TAGTCACCAGCTCCGGGGCCGGTGCGACGTTAAGACCGATTTCGCTCACGAAGGGGTATCAAGCAACCTCCGTGCCAGGTGACTTCACACTTTCCGCGACGAGAGGCTCCGTGAAATCGCGATCTCGTCCAGGCGGACCTGCTCGCGCCGGTCGTGGACCTCTCGCTCGTCCCGCAACTGGCGTTCCCGGAGCTTCTCCAGGGAGCGTGTCCGGGTGCGGGCGGCACGCCACTGGATAGTCTGGTGTTCGACCTGCTGGCGCTGGGTCTCGACCGTGCCGCGCTGGGCATCCACGGCTTCGCGCAGGCGTTCGAGGAATCCCCGGCCGCTGCGCAAGCTGCCGATGGTCATGGCCGATCCCGTGTTGCCCCCGGTGGAGTACTCGGCCAGGTAGGTGCGGATCTGCTGTAACCGGCGTTCTTCGGTGTCGAGGGCGCGCAGTCGCTCGGCCAGGCGGCGGGCGCTTTCGGCTTCGGTGTGGCCCGCCAGGCGCTGCAGGGTCTCGATGCGATTGCGCCTAGCCACGCGGCCGACCGTCCGCCGGATCGGAATTCAGAAGGGTCTCCAGCTGCGCGATGCTCTCCTCGAACGACACCGGAAGTTCGGTGGGCTGGCGGAGGAACGCCTCGATGCGGGGCCACAATCGCACGGCCCTGTCGAGTTGCGGGTCGGAGCCCGGCCGGTAGGCGCCCACGGTGATGAGGTCCCGGTTGCGCATGTAGCAGGCGACTACTTCGCGAAATTTCTGCGCGGCCGCCAGGTGCTGGGGCGACGCGATGCGGCTCATGGAGCGGCTGACTGACGACTCGACGTTGATTGGCGGGTAGATGCCGTTCTCGGCCATGTCCCGCGACAGCATGATGTGCCCGTCCAGGATGGCCCGGGCGGCATCGACGATTGGATCGTTCTCGTCATCGCCTTCGGCGAGCACGGTGTAAAACGCGGTGATCGAGCCGCCGCCCACATCGCCGGTGCCGGCCCGCTCCACGAGCTGCGGCAGGCGCGCAAAGACGGAGGGTGGGTACCCCTTGGTGGCCGGCGGCTCGCCGATGGCCAGTCCGATTTCCCGCTGCGCCTGGGCAAACCGCGTGAGTGAATCCATCAGCAGCAGGACCTGGCAGCCCTGGGCGCGGAAGTGCTCGGCAATGGCAGTGGCCCGCCAGGCACCGTGGATGCGGAGGAGTGGTGAGCAGTCGGCCGGCGTCGCGACGACGATGGACCGCTCGAGCCCCGCCTGGCCGAGGTTGTCCTCGACGAATTCCTTCACCTCGCGGCCCCGCTCGCCGATCAGCCCGACGACGATGACATCGGCGCGCGTGTAGCGCGTCATCATGCCGAGCAGGGTGCTCTTGCCCACGCCGCTGCCGGCGAACAGTCCGAGCCGCTGCCCGCGGCCGGCCGTGAACAGGGCATTGATGGAGCGGACGCCCACATCCAGCGGCTGGTGGATGGGCTGGCGGGCGAGGGGATTGATCGGTTCCGCCTCAAGGCGGACCCGCGCCTCGCAGTTCAGCGGGCCCCGGCCGTCGAGCGGATTGCCGGCGCCGTCGATCACGCGGCCCAGAAGGCCGTCGCCTACCCCGACCCGCGCAATAGAGCGCGTGGGAATCACGCGGGCGTTGGGCATGACGCCCGCCAGCGTGCTGGTGGGCATCAGGAAGAGCCGGTCGCCCGAGAAGCCCACGACCTCGGCTTCGACGGAGCTGCCACCCGTACTCTCGATCAGGCACCGTGCGCCGAGCGCAGCCTCGCAGCCGACTGCTTCAAGCGTCATGCCGGCGACCCGCGCGAGCTTGCCCTCGACCACGATGCCGGGATCGCGGGCCGCGAGCTGGTGCGTGGCGAGGCGCCGTGACCAGCGCTCGCTGCGTTCAGTGGCCAGCCGGACCGCCGGGTGATTACTCAGGCTGTTGATCTGGCTCGTCACGCTCGTCCTCCACCAGCCGTGCAATGACCCGCGAGAGCCGGGCATCCAGGCGGGCATCCACGGTGGAGCGGGGCGACGTGATGAGGCAGCCGCCGCGCTCGAGCAGGGGATCGGTTTCCAGGCGCCAGGCCCGGTCGCTTTCCGGAGCCGTGAGGCGTCCGCGGATGGCCTCCGCGTCGGCCGGGTGCAGGCGCACGACGACATCGCCCGAGGCGAGTGGTAACGCGGCCAGTCCCTCGCGGATGACGCCAATCAGGTGGCCCGGGTCCACGTGCATCTCGCGCCGGACCAGTTGCCGGGCAACGGCCTGAACCAGCGAGAGCAGTTCGCCTTCGACCCGGTGGTCCAGGTCTTCGAGCGGTCGCGCCAGGGCGTCCAGGATCTTCTCGACCGCTTCGATCCGCGCTGAAAGTTCGTGCGTGCCGGCCTCCAGACCGGCCGCGCGGCCCTGCTCGAAACCCTTGTCCCACGCTCGCTGCTGAACCGCCGTCACGTCGGTGTCGGCGCTGCGCCGGTAGCTACCGGGGCCGCCAGGGCTCGGAACTTCGGGCGCGCGCCAGGCCACGACCTGCGAGGCGCTGTCGCCGCCGCGGATCAGCCTAGACGAAGTCATCGCCACCGCCTCCGAGGATGATCGTGCCCTCGTCGGCAAGCCGCCGCGCGACGGTCACGATTTCCTTCTGGGCCGCCTCGACCTCGGCTATCCGGACCGGTCCCTTCGCCTCCAGGTCCGACTTGAGCATCTCGCCCGCGCGCTTCGACATGTTCTTGAAGATCTTGTCCTGCAGGGCCTGGTCGGCGCCCTTGAGGGCAATCACGAGAATGTCAGTGGTGACTTCGCGCACCAGCGACTGGATGCCACGGTCGTCCACCCCGAGGAGGTTGTCGAAGACGAACATGTTCTCCTGGATCTCCTGGCTCAGGACAGCGTTCTCCTGATTGAGGTTCTCCAGAATCTGGAGCTCGATCTCCTTGTTGACCATGTTGAGGATCTCGGCCGCGTTGCGTATCCCGCCCATCGCCGTGACCTTGAAGCCGGTCGACTGGGAGAAGCGCTGCTGCATGACCTCGTCGAGTTCCTCGATCGTGTGCTGGGGAATCTCGTCCATTCGCGCGATCCGCGTGACCACATTGGTCGACAGGCGGACGGGGAGCTGGGAGATCACCTCGGCGGCCTTCTTCGTATCGAGGCCGGCGAGGACTACGGCGATGACCTGGGGATGCTCGCGGTGAATCACTTCCGTGACCTCCTTGGCTTCCATCAGTTGCAGTGAATCGAGGCCCTTGGGCTCCTCGTCGACGATACGGTCGAGAACCTTGGCCGCCTTCTCCTCGCCGAGCGAGGTTGTCAGCAGCCGTTTCAGGAAGGTGGGGGAGCGCCCGGTGAGCTGCGCGTCGCCCTCGACGTTGGTCGTAAACTGGCTCAGCACCGAGTCCGCCTGGCCCCGGCTGACCTTGCGCAGGGAGGCCATGGCCTTGCCGAGGCGCTGGACCTCGCTCACGGGCATGTGTTTCATCACCTCGGCCGCTTCCTTCTCGCTCAGCGACATCAGGAAGATGGCGGCGCGCTCACTGCCGGAGAGGTCCTGCTGCTTGTCAGCCATCGGCTTGCACCCACGCTCTTACGATCTGTGCCACCCGTTCGGGATTCTTGTCGGCGAGCTGGCGCGCCACGCTGATCTTGTCGTCGTAGCTCAGGGGTGCCCGTTGGTCCGGGGTAGCGCCCGCGCCGCCGCCGCCGGCATAAGCGGCGGCTCCGGGCTGGCCGCCGCCGCCCGCCGCACCACCGAGGGCGCGCAGCAGGGGGCGCACGAGTACCAGGGCGACGGCGAGGATCAGGATCGCGGCCAGGCCCTGCTTGCCCATCGACTGGACGGCCGGACTCTGCAGCAGGCCGGGTTCTTCCGCATCCTCGACCGGCGGGCTCTGATAGAAGGCCATGCTGCTCACGCTGACGGTA
>JBDSWH010000061.1:0-2996 GCA_039926785.1 Gammaproteobacteria bacterium | reverse complement strand
CCGACTGATCTCGCTCGGGGATACGCACTCGAAGTTCAATCCCTCCTCGAACAGAGCGCGGAGGATGGACGCGGCATTGTTGGCCTTCATCGCAAAGAAGATCCGATTGACCGACTTGAGAGCCTTCAGTCGGGTCGCCGCCGCCCGGACGGTGGCGATGTCGTAGACATAGGCAGCGCCGTGTTCCCTGCCGATGGCCACCAGTTCCTCTCGCCGCCGGACCCACCAGGGTTCGTGATGCGCAACGGCCATCCGCGCGCCGCCCTGGAGTTCTTCCCAGGTCTCGCCGAAAACTTCATCGTCCGGCTGCGGGTGCACGAGGGTGCCGTGCAGCTTCTGGATCAGACGGGATGCCTGCCCCTCCTCCACCACAAAGGAGAGATTGAGGTCTGTTGCCGACTGGCTGACCAGGTGGATCCGGTGTTCTTCAAACGCTTCCAGGGCTGGCCCGATCTCGTGGAGGGCAGCCCGGATCTTCTGTCCGACCAGACTGACGATCTCGACACCTTCGATGACGGTGACCCTGCACAGACGCTCGAGGCGCCCCTGAAGCTCAGCCAGGATTCCTGCATCAATGGGATTCACCCCGGGATCAAGCGTCACCGTCACGTTGCTCTCGGATGTCGAAACGAGATCGATGGACAGCCCCAGGTCCGAGAAGCAGCGGAAGGCATCCGCCAGAAATCCGACTTCGTGCCACATCCCGAGGGTCTCCATGGACACCAGGGTGATGCGGCTCCGGCCGGATATGGCCTTCACGCGCGGTGCGTCGCTTCCCGACCGGCCAGTGACGAGGGTCCCCGGCAAGTCGGGCAGATTCGTGCAAAGGACCTTCAGCGGAATGCCATGCCGGCGGCAAGGGCTGATGCTGCGGGGGTGCAGGACCGAGCCACCGGTGGACGCGATTTCCTGGGCCTCTTCGTAGCTCAGTGTCCGCAACAGCCGCGCACCCGGGACCACCTTGGGATTGGCACTGAACATGCCGGGCACGTCCGTCCAGATCTCCAGGGTTGCCGCCCGAAGCTTGGCGGCAAAATAAGCGGCTGAGGTGTCTGAACCACCCCGGCCAAGCAGCACGCATTCCCCCCGGGAATTGCTCGCAATGAAGCCCTGGGTGAGGACCACGCCATCAACCTCGGCAAACTGCTGTTGCAGGGCAGGATCCGGCTCGAAATCACAGCTCGCCGCAAGGTAGGCCCCGCGCTCGTTGGCGCTGGCCACAGCCACGGTACGGAGCAACTGCCGTGCATCCAGCCAGCTGACAGCCACGCCCTGCCGCTTGAGGTAGGCGGCGCCAATCCGCGTTGCCAGCAATTCGCCCATCGCCAAGACACGCGCCTGAATCCGGGGACTGACCTCCCGGATCAAATGCACGCCCGCCAGCAGTTGCTCCAGTTCGCTGAAGTACTCGCCAAGCTCGCGAACGCCGTCCACGCCCAACGCGGTAGCCAGCCTGTAGTGCAGCGCCTTCAGGTCCTCGACGGACGGGGTGGCGTCCTGGTCCCGGGCAGCGCGCAGCAGTTCCTCCAGCCGGTTGGACACCGTAGCCAGGGCCGAATGCACCACGACGGGACGCAGTCCATCGGCCTGCCGCTGTTTGACAAGGCCGAGAATGGTTTGCCAGCGTTCGGCCGTGGACACACTGGTCCCGCCGAACTTGAGAACCACCCAGCCCGGGCCTTGATCTGCCGGACGTGTGCCGCCGGTGCGCTTGGTTGCCATGGATGACAGCGGTTAGCGGGTCGTGACGGCGCCGAGGGAAGCAGAACTGACCAGCTGCGCGTACTTGCGCAGGGCTCCGCGCGGCGCCGTGTCCGCCGGCGGGGTCCAGTCAGCCCGGCGGCGTTCGAGCTCTGCCGGCGATAGGTCGACGTCGATCGTCCGGCGCTCCGCATCGATGGTAATGCGGTCGCCATCTCTCAACAGCGCGATGGGACCGCCAACGGCTGCCTCTGGCGACACATGGCCCACAACAAAGCCATGACTGCCGCCCGAGAAGCGGCCGTCCGTGATCAGTGCGACCTGGTCACCCAGGCCCTTGCCCATGATGGCGCCAGTAGGGCTCAGCATCTCGCGCATCCCGGGACCGCCTTTCGGCCCCTCGTACCGAATGACCACCACGTCGCCGGCCACGACCGTCCCGTCCAGAATGCCGGCCAGCGCCAGTTCCTCCGAGCCGTAGACGCGAGCGCGACCCGCAAAACGCACGCCCTCCTTGCCGCTGATCTTTGCCACGGCGCCGTCTGGGGCTATATTCCCATATAAGACAACCAGATGGCTGTCCTTCTTCAACGGGGCATCAAGTGGGCGCACGATCGCCTGCCCGGCGCGATAGGGCTCCACGGGCGCCGCATTATCCGCCAGCGTCCGACCGGTGACCGTCAGGCACTGGCCGTGGAGCAGGCCACCCTCCAGCAGGAGTTTGATCAACGGCTGGATGCCGCCAATCGCCACGAGTTCCGACATGGCGTATTGCCCGCTGGGGCGCAGATCCGCGAGGACAGGAACCCGCTGCCCGATGCGCGTGAAATCGTCCAGGGCCAGCGGTATGCCCGCTTCGTGGGCCATGGCCAGCAGGTGCAACACCGCGTTCGTTGAACCTCCCAGCGCGATCACGACGGTGATCGCATTCTCGAAGGACTCGCGGCACAGGATGTCCGACGGGCGAATTCCCCGCTTCACCAGGTCGACAACGGCCTGGCCGGCCCGGAATGCGTCGTCCCGCTTTTGCGGGGAGATGGCCTCCTGGCCGGAACTGTTCGGCAGGCTGAGTCCGAGGGCCTCGATGGCCGAGGCCATGGTGTTGGCGGTGTACATGCCGCCGCAGGAGCCCGGCCCCGGGATGGCCGTTCGCTCCACCTCGAGCAGCTGCAGCTCCGACATCCGCCCACCGGCGACGGCACCCACGGCTTCGAATACCGACACGATGTCACGTCGCCCGGCGCCGGGTTGAATCGTTCCGCCGTAGACAAACACTGACGGCCGGTCCAGCCGGG
>JBDSWH010000060.1:0-2676 GCA_039926785.1 Gammaproteobacteria bacterium | reverse complement strand
TACGTGACGGCCCACTACAGCGGCGGGGAAGCGCTGCTGGACGAACCGCTGAAGGACCTGGAAGACGAATTCGGCGACCGCTTCCTTCGCATCCACCGGAACGCCCTCGTCGCGGTGGCCTGGCTAGACAGTCTGGACCGCGACGACAGCGGGGCCTGGCAGGTGCGCCTCAAGGGCGATTTCCGGCCACTACCCGTCAGCCGGCGGCACGTGGGGGACGTGAAGAGGCGGCTGCGGGCGGGGAGTTGGCCCCAAAGTCCCGGGTGACAGGACCGCCCCGCCGGATATCGCGCCGATCGGCGCTCCCGCCGCCTGTTTCGCTGGCAAAATGCCTGCATGAGCACCCCCGACGCCAGCAACCGCCTCCCCGCCATTGCCGCCCTCGTCGCCCTGGGGGTGTCCGTCGCCGTGGCCGGCTACGTGTGGGTCGAGCAGCGCTCGGGAATCGGCCAGCGGGTCGCCGAGTTGCGGGACGATGCGGGCGTCAAGAGTTCCGAGCTGGCCGCCCTCAAGGCGCGGCTCGACGAAGTCTCCAACGGCCGTCGCCTGCTGGACGACAACATGGACCGGCTGCGCGAGCGGGTCGTCCGGGAAACCGAGGCCCTCGGTGAGCTGCCCGGCCGCGTGGAGCAGCTGGAGCAGGCCGTCGAGCGTTTCGTCGGCGTCGGTGACAAGGTCCGCGCGGCCTGGCTGCTGGCCGAAGCGGAGCACTACATGCGCATCGCCAACGCCCAGCTCGGCCTGGCCGGTGATGTGGGCGTGGCGCAGACCGCGCTCGGGCTCGCCGACGACTCGCTCCGCGAACTCAACGACCCGCGCCTGACGCCCGTCCGCAAGCTGCTGGCCGACGAGATCAACGGCCTCAAGGCCGTGCCGCGCCCCGACACCGAGGGCATCGTGCTGACCCTCGGCAGCCTGGCAGACAACCTGGACACACTGCGCCTGAAGAGTTCCGCCCCGGAGGAGTTCCGGGCAAACCCGGAGAAACCCGCGGCACCCCTGTCGGGCTTCGACCGTGCCTGGGCAACCACCCGGGCGGCTCTGGCAAGCCTGGTTAGTGTGCGGCGCGTGGATGATCCGGTCTCACCCCTGTTGTCGGATGCGGAGAAGACCGTCCTGATCCGCAGCCTGGATCTCGAGCTTCAGCTGGCCCGGCTGGCCATCATGCGCGGTGACTCGGGCATGTATCGGCGGTCCGTGGAAGCCGCGGCTGAACGGCTCCGCGAGCACTTCGACATCTCCTCGCCGGACGTGCAGGCCGCCACCGACTCACTAACCGACCTCGCGGGCGCACGGCTGCCCGAAGAGCTGCCGGACATTTCCGGGTCCCTGGACGCCCTGCTCCGCCTCAGCGCCGCCGAGCGGCCGGCCCGGCTGGCGAAACGGGGCTCCCGATGAAGGTCGGGCTGGTTGTCATCCTGGCGCTGATCGTCGGCGCCCTCGCCGCTCACCTGGTGCTGGCGGACAACGGCTACGTCCTGATCAATTTCCGGGGTTACGTCATCGAGACGTCAGTGCCGATCCTCGTGCTCGTGCTGGTGCTGAGTTACCTGGCAGTGCGGATGGTGGTGCAGATCTGGCGGGCGCCGCGCCGGCTGGGCGAAGCCTGGGCGCGGGCGCGCATCAACTACGCGGGCCGCCAGGCCACCAAGGGCTATATCGCCCTCGCCGAAGGCCGGCTCGCCAGGGGCGAACGATTGCTGACCCGGGGCGCGCGGCTGTCCGAGACGCCGTTGCTCAATTACCTGGCCGCGGCCCGCGCGGCCCAGATGCAGGGCGACCGCGGGCGACGGGACAGCTGGCTGCGCATGGCCTGCGAGCAGGAGCCCGCTGCCCAGGATGCCGTACTGCTGACCCAGGCGGAACTGCAGCTGGAAGACGGCCAATACGCCGAGGCGCTTACCAGCCTGAACCGGGTTCGCGCCCGTCACCCGACCCACGCCCAGGCCCTCAAGCTGCTGAGCGAGCTGCACTATCGGCGCAAGGAGTGGCAGCCGCTCGCCGAACTGCTCCCGCTGCTTCGCCGGCGCGGCAACATGCCGACCGAAATGCTGGACGAGTGGAGCGTGGACACCTATGGCAACATCATGACCGGCGTACGGCTGGACCGGGTCGCTCTGGACACGGTGTGGGAAGACATCCCCCGCCACTTGCGCCGTGAGCCGCGGCTCACGCTCACGCGCGCCCAGGCCCTGATCGCCTGCGGCGCCACCGAGGACGCCGAAGGGGAGATTCGCCGGACGCTGAAGGAAGACTGGAGCGATGCGCTGATCGACCTCTACGGCGAGCTGCCCGTGGCCGATCCCGCCGCACACCTGAAACGCATCGAGGCCTGGCTCAGGGAGCGGCCGGAAGACGCCGCCTTGCTGCTGGCGGCCGGCCGCGCCAGTGTGCGCCACCAGCTGTGGGGCAAGGCTCGGAGCTACCTCGAAGCCAGTCTGGCGGTCCGTCCGGCACCGGAAACCTACCGGGTCCTGGGCCAGCTGATGGCCCGGGTGGGTGAGGCCCAGTCGGCCTCGAAAGCCTACGAACGCGGCCTGGCCATGACGGCGGGCCGTCCGGGGCCCGCGCCGACGCCCAAGACCGCGTTGGCAGTGGCTCCCGTAGGAGCGCCTTCAGGCGCGACCGGCGCGACCGAACCGACCGAACCGACCAGAGCGATCAGCGCCGATCGCG
>JBDSWH010000059.1:0-8283 GCA_039926785.1 Gammaproteobacteria bacterium | reverse complement strand
CCAGGGCCGGAAGAGCGGCAGACGCTGGGGCCTGACCGGCAGACGTTTGATGCGCTGGCACGCTGGGTGCCGGAGTTTGGCGACTTCTTTTGCGTGCCGTCAAAGGACCGGCGGGATCCGAGTTTCGTCGTCAGCAATCCCGACTACATCAAACAGATCCTGCTGACGAACCACGACAACTACGCCAAGGGCGTCGGTTTCGAGCGCGTCAAGATGCTCCTGGGCAACGGCATCATCGTCAGCGACGGTGAGGAGTGGCGGCGGCAGCGCACGATGATGCAGCCCGGCTTCAGCCGGGCAAATATCGCCCGGCTGTCAGAACCCATGCGCGCCATGAACCTCGCGTTGCTCGAGCCCTGGTCCCGGCTCGCCGACAGCGGCCAGCCGATCGACATCACCACCGCCATGAGCCACCTCGGCCTGGAGGTGATCCTCCGCTCGATTCTCGGCAATGACCTGGATGCCATCATCGCGCGGGAAGGCACCAATCCCTTCGCGTTCCTGGCCGAGGACACCACGCGGGACCTCCAGACCGCGGTGCGCTTCCGCAACCTGTCGCGGGTGATCCTTGGCGTCGTGGACCAGCGGCGCAGGTCAGGTCAGCGCCCTTTCGACTTCCTGTCGCTGCTGATGGACGCCCGGGATCGCAAGTCCGGAGACGGCATGACGGACAAGGAGCTCCTCGATGAAATCAATACGTTGATCATTGCCGGCCACGAAACCTCCGCCGGAACGCTGAACTGGACCTGGTACCTGCTGAGCAAGCATCCCGAGGTGGAGGCGCGGCTGGTGGCGGAGCTGGCGAAGGCGACACCGGGCGACGATTTCACCTTCGACCAGTTGATGAGCCTCGACTATGCCGCCTGTGTGCTGAAGGAAACGCTGCGCCTCTACCCGCCGGTCTGGCTGTTTTCCCGGAGGGCCCTGAAGGACGACCGCCTGGGACCGTTCCGCATACCGGCGGGAAGTCATATCTTCATAGCGCCCTACTTCCTGCACCGTCGCCCCGAGCTGTGGCCAGACCCCGAGCGCTTCGACCCGGACCGCTTTGACGAAGCGCGGTCCCCGCCGGTCGACCGCTACGCCTTCGTGCCGTTTTCGGCCGGGGCGCGGCGCTGCATCGGCGAATACTTTTCTTTTGTCGAAATGCAGATGCACCTGGCGCTCCTGGCCCCCCGGTTCGCGCCGAGCCTCGCGGCCGGCGCCAGCATCGAGCTGGAGCCGGCGGTTAACCTGCGCACCCGGCACAGCATCATCCTGATCCTCCGTCACCGGACCCCGGCCTCTGGAACGCGGCCTCCGAAAAGCGGCCTGACCCCATGACATCCAGCCAGCCCACGACCCTGATCGACGTACTGGGGGCCACCAGCGCCGCTGACCGCCGGATCCATTACCTGAATGGCCAGGATGACCGTCGGTCCGTGTCGTTCGGCGCGCTGCGCAGCGCGGCCATCGGCGTGCTGTTTCACCTTCAGGCCTTCGGCGCACAGCCCGGCGACAGGGTGATCCTCCACACGTCCAGCAATGAGCAGTTTATAGACGGCTTCTGGGCCTGCCTTCTTGGCGGGCTGGTGCCGGTGCCGGTTGCCGTCGGGATCAGCGACGACCACCGGCAAAAGCTGCTCCACGTATTCGACCAGCTTGAAAGACCCGTGGTCTACACCGAGGACGCGCAGCTTTCCCGCCTGGCGGACTACGCCAAAACGCCAAGCATGACGGCCCGGGTGGAGGCGCTCGCCCGACGCGCCCTGATCGTGGAACGGGTGACAGATGTTGCCCGGCCCGGGCGGGAACACCCCGTTACCGCTGACGACGTGGCATTCATCCAGTTCTCCTCCGGGTCCACGAGCACGCCCAAGGGCGTCGTGCTCACGCACCGGAACCTCATGACGAATATTCGCGCCATCATCGAGCGCTGCAGGTTCGCTGACCACGACGTATCCCTGAGCTGGATGCCCCTCACCCACGACATGGGCCTGATCGGCTTTCACCTCGCGATGTTCGCGGCGCATATCGAGCACACGATCATGGACACCCGCTTGTTCAGCCGCCGGCCCCTGCTGTGGCTGACGGAGGCCAGCCGCATCGGTGCCACGCTGATCGGCTCGCCCAATTTCGGCTACAAGCACTTCCTGAAGATGTACGAGTCCAAGGGCCTGGATGGCCTGGATCTCTCGCGGATACGGCTGCTCTTCAATGGCGCGGAACCGATTTCCGTGGCGCTCTGCCAGCGTTTCATGCAGGAAATGCAGCCGTTCGGCCTGTCGCCATCGGCCATGTTCCCGGTGTATGGCCTTGCCGAGGCCAGTCTCGCCGTCACCATGCCGGAGCCTGGCCACCCGTTTCGGGCCGTGACGGTGGACCGCGGGTCGCTCAGCATCGGCGCGGAGCCAACGCCCGCCATCGCCGGCTCGTCCGACGGGCTGGAACTGATGGTGCTCGGCCGGCCCATCCGCGACTGCGAACTCCGCGTGGTGAACGACGCCGACAGCCCGGTGGCCGCGGGAGCTGTCGGCCACCTGCAGATCCGGGGTGGCAACGTCACCGGCGGCTACGCCGGCCTGCCGGCGTCCCAGCAGCCACTGACGGCCGACGGCTGGCTGCGCACCGGCGACCTTGGCTTTACGACCGTCCCCGGCGGCGAACTCGTTGTGACCGGTCGCGCGAAGGAGATCATTTTCGTCAACGGCCAGAATTATTACCCCCACGACCTCGAATCCCTGGCCGAGCAGTACGCCCGCGTCGAGCTGGGCAAGATCGCCGCAGCGGGCGCCCGCAAGCCAACCGGCGAGGAGGAAGAGCTGCTGCTGTTCCTGCTTCATCGCGGCTCCACCGCCGAGTTCCTGCCCCTGGCAAACCAGGTGCGGCGGCAGATCACGGAGCACACGGGACTGAATGTCGCCCACGTGATCCCGGTGCGGAGCCTGCCCAAGACTACCAGCGGCAAGTTGCAGCGGGGCAAGCTTGCCCAGGCCTATGCCGACGGCGAATACGATGCCGTACTGGCGGACCTCGCCACCCTGGGAGCGAAGACCCCGGAAGCCTCCGGCCGCGACGGGGGCACGGACCTGGAGACCACGATCCGGCACCTCTGTGCCTCAGTGATCACCGACCGGGAGATCGGGGTGGACGATGACTTCTTCGAACTCGGCATCAGCTCCCTGTCACTCGCCCAGATCCACGAGCGGATCGACGAGCAGTTCCCCGGACAGCTGGATGTGGAAGACCTGTTTACCAAGTCAACGATCCGCGCGGTCGCTGCCCATCTCCAGGAGCGCCGGCACGCCACTGGTCAAGGGTCGGTCCGGGAATTGTAGATTTTTCTTTTCACATCCAATGGTTTAGGGTAATAATCGCGGGCGGTTTCACACTTCGCGTTTTGCAGCGGGCCTGTCGGCTGGGTCCGTTGTAGAGTGTGCCCAGGCGGACCACCGATGACCTTGAACATCCCCAGCCACCGCGAGCTGCGCAAGATCGTCATCCTGAACCCCAAGGGCGGCTCGGGAAAAACGACGCTGGCGATGAACCTCGCCGGTTACTTTGCCTCGCTCGGACGCCCCACGGCGCTCATGGACTTTGATCCCCAGGGTTCCAGTGTTCGCTGGCTGAAGAAGCGGCCGGCGACCCTGCACTCGATTTACGGTGTGGCGGCCTTCGAGAAGAAGATGAACATGACACGCAGCTTCCAGCTGCGCGTCCCCTCGGAGATCCGCTACCTGGTAGTGGACACCCCGGCAGCCATGACGACGGCGCAGCTGACCGAATTCACCCCGGGCGCTCACGCGATCCTGGTGCCGGTGCTGCCCTCGGCGATCGATATTCACGCGGCATCCCGCCTTGTTGCTGACCTGCTCCTGGTGGCGAAGGTCAGCCGACGCATGGGCAGGCTCGGCGTGGTGGCAAACCGGGTGCGCGAAAACACCCTGGGCTTCCGCAAATTGATGGCTTTCCTGGACCGTCTCCAGATTCCGATCGTCGGCGCCCTGCGCGATAGCCAGAACTACGTTCACGCCGCTGACGAGGGCTCAAGCGTCCACGAGATGCACAGTTCACGAACGAAGAAGGATCTGGTCAGCTGGCTGCCGCTGACGAGCTGGCTCGAAATGCGGCTCAATATGCCGCTGACCGATCGGGACATCCTGCGGCTGGGCGACGGCCCGGAACCCGGCGAATCGGCCGACGTCATCGACCTGCGCACGCATCAGTCCCTCCGCGACGGCGAAGGCACGGGGAAATAGCGTCCCTGCCGACTATTTACCGGGCATGTGTGTCGCGAAGACTTCCGCGGTCTTGTCCCTGCCAATCGCGAGTACGTCGTAGGGCGGTGATCCCGGCAGGTCCATGCCAGGCGACCCCGCGGGCATCCCGGGCGCCGACAGGCCGAGAATGCCCGGCTTTTCCCTGAGTAGCCGCCTCACGTCGCTGGCCGGCACGTGGCCCTCCACGGCATAGCCACCGACCAGTGCCGTGTGGCACGACGACAGGCTCTCGGGAATCCCATTGGCTTTCCTGACCGGATCCACGCTGTCAACCTCGGTGACCTCGACCCGGAATCCCGCAGCCTCCATGTGCCTGATCCACTTCCCGCAACAACCGCAGGTCGGGGTCTTCCAGACCTTCACAAGGGGTAGCGGCGCGACCTCCTCGGCCGGTGCCGGTGCCACGCCCGGAAAAATCAGGGCCAGAAACACCACCCCCAGCAGCATCCCGACCTCCTCACGAAGCCACTGGTAGTTCCTGCTCATACGTCCAAACTCCGGTAGGGAGGGATACGGTCTCATTCAGCGACCCGTCCGCGCTGGCGTACAAATTCGACTACAGCCGGCAACACGGACACAACGATAATACCAATGATGACCGCGGAAAAGTTCTCCTTGACCACGGGCACGTTGGCGAAAAAGTAGCCAGCTGGCACCAGCAGGAGCACCCACAGCACGCTGCCCGCGACGTTGTAGGACTGGTAACGGAGGTGGGACATCTGGCCTACCCCGGCGGCGAAAGGAGCAACTGTGCGGATGATCGGCACGAACCGGGCAATGATGATGGTCTTGCCCCCGTAGCGTTCGAAGTACGCGTGGGTCTTGTCCAGATACTGCTGCTTGATCAGTCCGGGAAAGCGCCGCTGCAGTTCCACACCGGCAAGGCGGCCGACCCAGTAGTTGACGGCATTCCCCAGGATGGCTGCCGCGATGAGCAGGACGCAAAGCCCAACCACATCCAGCCGGCCCGACGCGGCAACGGCTCCGGCGGCGAACAGCAGGGAGTCACCTGGCAGGAACGGCAGCACGACCAGGCCCGTCTCGCAGAAGATAATCAGGAAGAGGATGCCGTAGATCCAAGGGCCGTAACCGGCCACGAGTTCACCCATGTGCACATCGAGGTGGAGGATGAAGTCGACAAACTGCAGTACCAGGTCAATCATCGCGCCGATCCTAACCGGCGAACGCGGCCGCGGCGGCGCGCAGTGTCTCGGAATTTATTGCTGCGACGTGCCGGGCCTCGACCCCGGACACCTTGAGGGTCTTCCGGATGATGCTTTCCAGGTTGGGCCGCTTGGCCGCAGGCCCCTCCTCGGCACCAAGCCCGCCCCCGAACTCCACGAAGGTCCTGACCTGGCCGGCGATCGCCGTGTTAAGGCAACCCACCCAGTTGACGGGATTGAAGAGCTGGAAGAACAGCCTCGTCCGGATGGACGCGGGCTCGGACTCGTGCAGCCCCCCCGTGTAGTTCGACAGGACACCCACGGCCGGCGACGAAAACGCCGTCCGGTCCAGGTCGTCCCTGAAGAGGCGGGCTGCCGTCACCATGAAATAGGTGTGGAATGCCCCCTCGGTTGCCAGCCGGATGGCCCGCTTGCGCGGCATGCGCTCCGCGAGATCCGCCGCCAGTGCGTCAAGGTCGGTGTCGCTGCCGCCGACGACGGTCTGGTCCAGCAGGTTGCAGCTGGCGACCTGGCAGAAGTGCCGGTCGGCCAGCGGCCGCGCCGTCTCCGCATCCAGCGTCAGCGCCAACATGCCGCCCTCACCGTACTCGCCCATCAACTCCCCACGCCGGCGGACCAGCCGCAGGGCATCGTCGAACTCGAGCGCGCCGCCCGCGACGAGCGCACTGTATTCGCCCAGGCTGTGGCCGGCGGCCAGCGTCGGCTCGAGCCGTCCGCCGGTCAGCTCCTCGAAAACCCGCAGGCAGGCGATCTCGTGGACCAGCAGCGCCGGCTGGGTGTTCCGGGTCAAACCAATCTCGCCGGCCGGATCATTGAAGGACAACTCGCGGAGGTCGAAGTCCAGCACCTCATTCGCGCGGTCGTAGACCTGACGGGCTGCCGCAAATTCCTGGTAGAGATCGCTGCCCATGCCCCGGTACTGGGAGCCCTGCCCCGGAAACACAAACATCACGCGCTGATCACTCATCTGGAAAGGATACGGATGGCCGCGGACGGCGACAACCGGAGCCTCGCAAGTTCAAAGGATCAGCGCTGCCAGCGCCGGATCTCGTCGCCCAGGATGGCGATGCCGCGCCGGACCGTGTCCTCGTCCCGCGCGTAGGTGATTCGCAGGCACTGATCGCGATGTGACCAGTGCTGGTCCGGAGATTCGTCGAGCCCGGGGAAGAAGTGGTGGCCGGACAGCACGAGGACCCCGCGCGCCTTCAGCCGCGCGTAGAGCTCGGCACTCGGGATGGACAGCCGGGGAAGCCACAGCCAGAGGAACAGCGCCCCTTCGGGGACGTGCACCCGCCAGTCGCAGTCGCCCAGCGCTTCCCGCAGCCAGTCCAGCGCCTGCGCCGAGCGCCGCGCATAGAAGGGCCGGATGACCTCCCGGGACAGCCGCACGATCTCGCCGCTCGCCACCAGGTCGCGCACCAGAACCGGGCCAACGCTGCCTACCGCCAGGCTGGTCACCGCGGTCATGGCGCCCAGCGCCGCGACGATTTCGGGACGGGCCACCACGATGCCTGTCCGGAGGCCGGGCAGCCCAAGCTTCGAGAGACTCATGCAGACAATGATGTTCTCGTCCCAGACGGGCGTAGCGCTGCTGAACACGATCTGGGGAAACGGCAGGCCGTAGGCATTGTCGAGGATCAGTGGCACGTCGAGACGGCGGGAAAGCGCGCGTAGGCGGTTCACCTCCTCGTCGGTCAGCACGTTGCCCGTCGGATTCGTCGGCCGGGACGCGCAGATTGCAGCCACGTTCCCCGGTTTGATCAGGGGGTCATCCAGGGCGGCGAAGTCGACGCGATACTTGAACAGCCGGTCCGGCAGCAGGTCGATGGCCGGCCGGCGCGCCGTGAACAGGTCCTCGGTGACGCCCAGTTCGCCGTACCCGATGTACTCCGGCGTCATCGGCAACAGGATCCGTCGCGTGCCGCCGTCTGGTTGGGGCCCTGCCAGCAGGTTGAAGAGCAGAAAGAAGCCGTGCTGGCTCCCGGCTGTCAGTGCGATGTTCTCCGGGCCGACCTGCCAGCCGCACTCCCGGCGCAGCAGGCCGGCCAGCGCAATACGAAATGTCTGCTCGCCGACCGGATCTGGGTAGTCCGCGATCAGCCGGCGGAAGTCCCGGTCGTCGTTGAGTACGGCGTGAAACTGCTGCCGGAAGACGGCCAGCATCTCGGGAATGTGGGCGGGATTGCCGCCGCCCAGCATCATGGGTGGCTGCTCCGCCGCCATCGCGGCGCCGAGGTCGGTCATGAGCTCGACCGCGCCACTGTTGCGCGTGAAGCGCTCACCAAAACGGGAGAACTGCACCGTCAGACCTTGCGAGTGCGGCCAGCCGCGATCGATATCGACGGGTACCAGGTCTGCTCGGTCGGCGCACCACGGCGGTCGAGCTGCATGATGGCCGCGTCGATCAGGTAGGGCCGCCCCTCGCGGAGAACGGCCGTGCCCCGCTTCAGCGCCTTGCGGAATTGCGCGGGGGTCTCGGTACGCTGGCCATCGATGCCGAAGCTGCGTGCAAGGCCGCCGAAGTCGACGGCGGGATTGCCGAGGTAGCAGCTCACGTCCTTCCACAGGTCGCGGGTATCCTGGTTCGTGAGTAGCGGTGAATTGTTCTGGATGCGGTTCCGTTCGTTATCGTAGCTGCGGTTGTTCATCACGACGATGAGCACCGGCACGTCGTAGCGGGAGGCGGTCCACAGGGCCTCCACCTGGCCGAAGAGCAGCGCTCCGTCGCCGATCATGCAGACCACCTGCTGGTCCGGCTTCGCAATCTTCACGCCCAAGGCGGCACCAATGCCCCACCCCAGGGCAAATCCGGTGGTCTGGCCGATCAGGCGCTTCCGCCC
>JBDSWH010000058.1:0-2908 GCA_039926785.1 Gammaproteobacteria bacterium | reverse complement strand
TCGTCGCTCGACGTCACCCTCAGCTTCGGCTCTACCGTGGTGCCGGCACCCGCCACCTGGGCCCTGCTGCTGACCGGCGTGGCAGCAATTGGCGCCCGCGCGCGGCGACGTAAGTCGTTACCGACGGCCGCCTGACCAACCGGCGAGTCGCCCTAGGCCGTCGGGTATTCGTCGTGCAGACGGACCCAATGCATTGAAGCCGGCAGACCGCTCTCATCGCGGCCCTTCGCCGTGAAATCCAGCAGGTTGTAAGCGCCGTTTATGATGTCCTGGCCTCGGCCCTGGATGTTGTAGGTCTGGTAGATCCCGCCGTCCGGGCCCCTCGAGAACAGGCTAAAGCCGGGCAGGTCGGTCATCGGCCTGGGCAGCGGCCGGAAGTTGTAGACCTCGTCGCCGTTAGCCACGGGCGCGAACGAAAAGCCGAAGTCATAGGCGAACCTGTTCTTCTCAGCCGACACCCACGGGAAGTGCCAGCCCAGCCGTTTCGCCTGGCGCTGCAGCTTGGCGACGGGCGCGCGGGAAATCGCCGCGAAGGACGTATCGCGGGCGCGGAGGTGGGGCAGGGCGCCATCGAACTGGTCGGCCCAGAACGAGCAGCTCTTGCAGGCCCACTCCCAGTCCGGGGCGAACATCAGGTGGTTGACGATCAGCTGCCCGCGCCCGTCGAACAGCTGTACGAGGGAAACCGGCCCGTCCGGCCCCGCGAAGACGTAGTCCTCGTCAATCCGGAGCCAGGGCATTTCGCGCCGACTGGCACTGAGCGCGTCGCGCTCCCGGGTGAACGACTTTTCGGCCGCCAGCAGGGCTTCACGCTGGGCCATCCACTCCTGTCGGCTCACAACCTTGTGCATGAGGGTCCTCCAATAATCAACCGATCTGATGATAATCAGCCACAAGGTTGACTGTCAAGTGACAGGTTGTTATAAAAAGGTCCCGGCGATACGCTCTGGCCACACGCTCATCTATAAAAGGTTGCCGCCATGGCGCTCGCCCTCATTAAGGACCACACCTCGCAGGACGTGGAGGAGGCCGCTCTGGACCGTGTCTTCTTCGCCCTCAGCGATCCTGTGCGCCGAGCCATCCTTCGTCGGCTCGACGAAAGTCCTGCCCTGGTCTCGGAACTTGCGGCGCCGTTCGCGATGTCGCTCCAGGCGGTTTCCCGCCATATCCAGGTCCTGGTAAGGGCCGGGCTGGTGGCGCAGGAGCGCACGGGCCGCATTGCCCGCTGTAATCTGGACCCCGCCCCGCTGCACGACGCCGCCGTGTGGCTCAACCACTACACCCGCTACTGGCAGCAGCAGTTCGACACCCTGACCGAACTCGTGAAGGCCCTGCCGCCGGCGAAGGCCAGGAAGACCAGGGCCCGCAAGCGAGGGCGAAAGTAGTGTTGCGCGAAAATCCCCGTGTGATCGACTTGCGCGCCAGGCTGTCGCAGGTACGGACCGAATTGCAGGAAGCCCTGGCCGAAGCTGCCCGGGGCGAGGTGCGTGACTATGCGTTTGGCAGCAGCAAGGGCCCGGTGAAACTTTCCGAACTGTTCGGGGCCCAACGCGACCTGTTCGTCATTCACAACATGGGCACGACCTGCTCCAACTGCACGATGTGGGCAGACGGCTTCAACGGCCTTTACCCGCACATCGCTGACAGGGCGGCGTTTTTCGTATCGTCTCCGGATACGCCGGCCGCGCAGGCCGAATTCTCGGCCAGCCGCGGGTGGATCTTCCCGATGGTCAGCACGGTGGGCACGACCTTCGCAGCGGACATGGGCTTCACCAACGCGCAGGGGCGGCCGCAGCCCGGCGTCTCTGCGTTCCAGAAGGATGGAACACGGATCGTGCGGGTATCCGCCGCGGGTTTCGAGCCCCAGGACGACTTCTGTCCTGTCTGGCATCTGTTCGACCTTCTGCCCCAGGGGACCGATGGCTGGCAGCCAAGGAAGAGTTACTGATCCGTCAGGCGGCGGCAGCCAGCCAGGGCCTGACGTACTTCAGGCAACACTCCCACAACTGAGCTGCCACGACCGGATCCCAGTCGAGTTCCACCGTGCGGCGTCCGTCACGGCCCTCGCGGACATAGAACTCCCCGTTGACGCCGGCAACGGCCGGATCGGCGGCCAAATAGAGCGGCACCAGCGCACCCTCGGACGGCGGGCGCATCCGGGGCCGCAGGCGTTCATAGGTGCCGCCGGTGAACAACCGGTTGGTGTGGAAGAAGTTCGTATCGATCAGCCCCGGGCACAGTGCGTTGCTCACCACGCCACTGCCCGCCAGCAGGCCTGCCAGGTGGTGGCTCAACAGCACGTTCATCAGCTTGCTGTTGGCGTAGGCCTGCCACCCTGCGAAGCCAGGCTCGAGTTGCAGGTTGGAAAAATCCACCACGCCGCCGCCCAGCGCCGTTGAGGCGACGTTTACGATTCGCGCTGGTGCGTTGGCCCGCAAGGTGTCGAGCAGGCCAAGCGTCAGCAGGAACGGCGCCAGCACGTTCACCGCGAAAGTCAGCTCGAACCCGTCCGCGCTCACCTGCCGATGATCGGTCAGCAGTCCGGCGTTGTTGACCAGCACGTTAACCCCGGGGAAGTCGCGTCGAATCTGCCCGGCAAGCGCCGCCACCTGGAGCAGAGACGAAAAGTCCGCCTGGACGGAATGCAGCGCCGGATTGCCCGTGGCGGAGCGCAACTCCCGCAGGGTGGCCTCGAGCTTGGCGGGATTGCGGCCATGGACGATGACGCTGGCGCCCTTTGCGGCCAGAGCCAGTGCCGTGGCCTTGCCGATGCCATCGGTGGCGCCGGTGACCAGGAAGGTGGATTTATTCACGACATGCGATCGTCGATCATTGGCACGTTAGGCCCTTCGAGCGGTCGAACTAGCTGGCAGTGGCATAGCCGTGCGATCCACCACGGTCCGCAGCA
>JBDSWH010000057.1:0-3424 GCA_039926785.1 Gammaproteobacteria bacterium | reverse complement strand
CCAATGAAACCTTGGTAATCTACTGCCCGCTGTCAGGGCCGGTGATAGACTGAACATTCAAGGAGCTAGGCGGGTTTTCTGTAGGGAACCCCCGCCCGGATCACAGTCAGGCTTGCCCCTCCACGGGTACCATTCGCCCCATTAATCCGTCTCTTCCACCACGTCCGGCAGAAATCCCATATGTCTTTTGAGATCGCGGTTCCCGAAGACGACAACCGGACTTTTGGCGACTACCTGGACGCCCTCAAGCGCCGCCGCAAGCCGGCGCTGCTCCTCGCCGTGACCCTGCTGGTGCTGGGCGCCATCACGATCTTCTTCTGGCCGAACGCCTATACGTCCACGGCGGTGATCCTCATCGAGGACCCGGACATTCCGCCCGGACTCGTGCCGAGCACCGTGACGACCTTCGCGTCCCGGCAGATCCAGTACATCAACCAGCGGGTGATGACGCGGACCAACCTGGCGCAGATCATCGAGAAGTTCGACCTCTTCCCCGACGAGCGCAAGTACCTGCCCACCCTGCTCATGGTCCCCGACGTCGAGAAGGACATGAAGATTGACGTCATCGATGTCCAGCAGCAGGGGTCCGGCGGCCAGCAGATCAGCAGCACGATTGCCTTCAAGCTCGGCTTCGAGCACAAGAATCCGCAGATTGCCCGGCAGGTCGCGAATGAACTCGTTTCCCTCTACCTGGCGGAAAACGTCCGTGCCCGCACCGAGCAGACGGCCGAGACCAGCCAGTTCATGCAGACGGAGGTGGACCGGCTCGACGCGGAAGTGAAGGACCTGGAGTCCCAGGTCGCGACGATCAAGCGGGACAACGAGGGCAGCCTCCCCGAGCTCATGACCTTCAACATGCAGCTGATGGCGGCGCTCGACAACGACATCGGCGAGATCGACCGGCAGATCCAGTCGCTGCGCGAAAACAAGATCATGCTGGACGCGGAGCTGGCCAAGCTGAGCCCCATGGCCACCACCGTCACCTCCGAGGGCCGGCCGGTGTCCTCGCCCCAGGACCAGCTCAAAGCCCTGCAGACGGAGCTCGCGCGCCTGGAGGGCCGTTACAGCCCCGAACACCCGGACGTGCTCCGCGTGCGCCGCGACCTGGAGGCGGTCCGTGCCCAGCTGGGCGCCGACATCAGCCTCGACCAGAACAGTGCCAACCTGTCCCAGGCTCAGCTGGACCTCGCCAAGGCCAAGGCCAGCTATTCGGCGGACTCCCCCCAGGTGCAGCAGGCGGAGCGGCTGGTGCGCAGCCTGGAAGCCCGGGCCGCCGAGCCCCGCCGGCAGGGCATGGGCAGCCTGGACCCGGACAACCCCGTCTACATCCAGATCCGTGCCCAGCGGGAGATGCTGGATTCCACGGAGCGCTCCCTGGAGACCAAGCAGCTCGAACTGCGCTCGCGCCGGTCCACGGCCGAGCGCAAGATGATGAAGAGTTCCGACGTGGAGAAGGACCTGAGCGGCCTGTTGCGGCGCCTGCAGACCGCCGCCTTCAGCTACCAGAATGCCCGGGAGCGTCTCACGACTGCCAAGATGGGCCAGGCGCTCGAAACCCAGAGCAAGGGCGAGCGTTTCGCCCTCGTCGAGCCCCCGGATCTGCCACTGCTGCCCTCCAGCCCCAACCGGCCGGTGCTGCTCGCGCTGCTGATCCTGCTGGTGCTCGCGGCTGGCCTGGGCTGGCCCCAGGTTGCCGAGTCCATGGACGAGGCCATCCACAGCGCCCGCGCCATCGAGCGGGTGCAGGGCGCGCCGCCCATTGCCGAGATTCCGCTGATCGAAACCGCCCAGGACCGCAAGCACGAGCGCAATACGCGCGTCGGGGTGGTGCTGATCGCACCCCTCATCGTCGCGATCCTGCTGGCTCTCATCCACTTCCTCTGGATTCCCCTCGACGTACTCTGGTACGTGGGACTCCGCAAGCTCGGGATGTAAGAACACATGGAACGCATACGCAAAGCACTCGAGCGCGCCGGCCAGGACCGCCAGATGACGTCCACGGACGTGTTCCGGCAGACGTCGCAGGGCACCCAGTCCGACCTGTCGACGGGCGTCCGGTACACCATGACGAAGATGGTGGAGGTTTCGGAAAAGACGTTGCTGGACAACCGCATCATTGCCGCGCTCCCCGAGCACAAGTTCAAGGACGCCTACCGCATGATGCGCACCCGGGTGCTGCAGACCATGCGGAACAACGGCTGGACGTCGGTAGCCGTGACAGGGCCGGCCTCCGGCTGTGGGAAGACGCTGACGGCCATCAACCTGGCGGTCAGCCTGGCCATGGAAGTCACCCACACCGTGCTGCTGGTGGACCTGGACCTGCGCCGGCCGTCGGTGCACCGCTACTTCGGCTACGAGCCCGAGTTGGGCCTGTCGGATTACCTCACCACGGACCTCCCGCTGCACCAGTTGCTGTTCACGCCACACATCGACCGGCTGGTGGTTCTGCCGGGCCGCAATGTTGTGGCCAACTCGGCCGAGATGCTGCGCTCGCCGCGCATGGTGGCGCTCGTCAACGAGCTGAAGACGCGATATCCGGACCGGCTGGTCGTCTTTGATCTGCCGCCCATCCTGGCCGCCGACGACGCCCTGGCGTTCTCGCCGTATACCGACTGCTTCCTGATGGTCGCCGAAAGCGGTGGCACGAAGAAGGACGACCTGCAGAAGGCCTTCGAGATCCTGAAGAACACGCCGCTGGTGGGTACGGTTCTGAACAAGTCGGAGGCGCCGACCTCCGGCTATGGCTACGGAGGTCAGGTACAGAAGAAGAAGCGCTTCTTCGGTAGCTGACGCCAGATGTACGAAGGCTTCTATGGCCTCCAGGAGCGTCCCTTCGCCCTCCTGCCGGATCCCTCCTTCCTCTATCTTTCAAAGGGCCACAGCACGGCCCTGACCCTGCTTCGCTACAGCGTCTTGAACCGCCAGGGCTTCACCGTCGTGAGCGGCGAAGTGGGCGGGGGCAAGACCACGCTGGTCAACCGGCTGCTCGACGAAATGAAGTCGGGTGTGACGGTGGGGCTGATCAACTTCACCACCCGGTCCTTCGGCGAGATGGGCGAGTGGATCATGATGGCCTTCGGCCTGCCTTACAAAGGCAAGGGCCAGGTCGAGCTCTACGACGACTTCGTGCAGTTCATGATCCGCGAGTACGCCGCCGGCCGTCCGGTGGTGCTGATCGTTGACGAAGCCCAGAACCTGGGCATCCGCGGGCTGGAGGAGATCCGCATGCTGTCCAACGTGAATGCGCAGAAGGATTACCTGCTGCACATCATTCTCGTGGGCCAGCCCGAGCTTCGTTCGCTGCTCCAGAGCCCCCAGCTTCGCCAGCTGACCCAGCGGGTGTCGGTGGCCTACCACCTCAAGCCGCTCAACGACGAGGAGGTGCGGCAGTACATCCTCCACCGCGTGACCCTGGTGGGAGGCT
>JBDSWH010000056.1:0-3456 GCA_039926785.1 Gammaproteobacteria bacterium | reverse complement strand
CTCCGGATCCAGCGGCAGGTCGTTCAGCACGTCATGATCCAGATTCAGGCCATAGCCCACTTCCGCAAGCATCTGCAACTCGAAGCGCCGGAGGGCCGGTTCGGGAGCCCCGCCCGCCCGTAATTCGGCCAGAGCGTGAGAATAGGCAATGAACAGTCCGGGATGCGGATCACCCCGCCGCACAAAATTCAGCACGAGCTCGTTGAGGTAGAAGGCGCCCATCAGCGCCATGCCCTCCAGCGCTGGTGCAAAGCTGGCCGCCTCGGCCCCGCGGAGGGTTTGGAGAGCTCCCCGCCCGATCCAGGACAACCGGAGTGGCAGGAATGGCTGCAGGATGCCACGCCAGCGGGATCTGGGCCGACGGGCACCGCGCGCGACCAGCCCGACCCGCCCGTGCTGGGCACCCAGAACCTCCAGGATCTGGCTGGTCTCCTGGTAAGCGTGACTGTGAAGGATGAAGGAATCTTCCAGCTCGGCGCTGGATGTCGTGCCACTCAAGAGTTGGACTCGAAGCCGAACTGCTGGAGTGTGCGGGCGTTATCGGCCCAGTTGGTTTTGACCTTCACGTGGGTCTCGAGGTAGAAACGCCGGCCAAAGATCTTCTCAAGCTCGAGCCGGGCGGCCGTGCCCACCTCCTTGATGGTGGCGCCGCCCTTGCCGACGACAATACCCTTGTGGGAGTCACGGTCGGCCCAGATCACGGCATCGGCAAGCACCACACCGGGCTTCTCCTCGAGGGCCAGGATTTCGACGGCAAGTCCGTAGGGCACTTCCTGACGGAGCGCTATCAGAAGCTTCTCCCGGATCATCTCGGCAATCCGGAACTGGAGGCTTCGGTCCGTGGTGGCGTCGAGCGGATAGAGTGGCGGCCCCTCCGGCAACAGCGCCGCAAGGAGGTTTGTCAGCCGTTCGAGATTGTCCCCTGTTGCGGCGGAGATCGGCACGATCGCCTGAAACGCCGCCCGCTTCTCGCTCGCCAGGAGGTAGGGCAGCAGTGCCGACCGGGGCCGTACCAGATCGACTTTGTTGACGGCCAGGATCACAGGAATCCGGGCAGCCAGCGCGTGCTCGAGCACGTAGGAGTCTCCCGCCTTCCATGCGCCCGCCTCCACGACGAACAGGGCGACTTCGGCGCCAACGAGCGCCCCCTCGACCGCGCGATTCATCGCCCGGTTCAGCATGTTGCGCATGCGCGCGTGCAAGCCGGGGGTATCGACGAACAGAATTTGTGCGTCGGGACGGGTGAGGACGCCGACGATGGCATGCCGCGTCGTTTGGGGACGGGGCGTGACGATGCTGATCTTGCGGCCCACGAAGGCGTTCACGAGCGTGGACTTCCCCACATTCGGGCGGCCGACAATGGCGACGAAGCCCGTCCTGTGATTCTCAGGCACGGTTGCCCTCATCGGCGCCAAGCGCACGCAAGGCCTGTTCGGCGGCTTGCTGCTCGGCCGCCCGGCGGCTGGCGCCCTCGCCATGGACCTCAATTCCCGGTGTCTCGAGTCGGCAGATCACGGCAAAGTGCTGGGCGTGGCCAGAACCGCTCACGCGCTCGACGGCATAGGTGGGGAGTGCATGGCCCCGGCCCTGCAGGAATTCCTGCAGGCGGGTCTTGGGATCACGCAGGTCGTCGTCGGTGTCGAGTGCAGCCAGGCGGGCGCTCAGCAGCTTGACCACGACCTTGCGCGTGGCTGGCCAGCCACCGTCGAGGAAAACGGCACCAAATACGGCTTCCAGGGAATTGGCGAGGATGGACGCGCGGCGGTGACCACCCGAACGAAGTTCGCCGCTGCCGAGCCTCAGTAGCTCCCCAAGCTCGAGCTCGCGGGCCACTTCTTCCAGCGTCTCACGACGGACCAGCCGCGCCCGAAGCCGGCTGAGGGCACCCTCATCGGCACCGGCGTGGGCTTCGTAGAGTGCTTCCGCGATCACCAGCCCCAGAACGGCGTCGCCGAGAAACTCCAGCCGCTCGTTATTGCCCCCGCTGGCACTGCGGTGGGTAAGGGACATTTCGAGCAGTCCGTTGTCCTGGAACCGGTAGCCGAGGGCGCTCGCAGCCCATTCGGCCGGAGGGTTCACCGCAGAATCTCTACCGAGTTGTCGAACTTTGCCGTCAAGGAGAGATTGGCGATATACGGCACGCTTTCTTCATAGTCGACGTCCACGCGTAAACCGTCGTCCGTCTTCGAGATCAGGAAGTCCTGGCGCTTTGGGTAGTCGACGGCGTCGATGTCCAGCCGCTTGCCGATCTCGGTCTGCAGGCGCGTCACATTGGCGCCGTCGCCGTCGTACTCTGATTTGAGATCGGCCAGCATTTGCCGGATCTTCATCTGCGTCATGTAGACCGGAATCAACCGGATGGCGCCATAGCCCACCAGGCCGACGAGCGCGGCGATCACCGCGAAACCGATGGCCGTCATTCCCCGTTGCTGCTGCCGCATGGTGTACCTCTCCATTGACCACGAAACGCCCGCTGTCGCGAGCAGATCTGCCTACTCTATGCCCTTGCCGATTCGCCCCCAGCGGGGCATGCCAGGGATGTCCCAGTTCATCCAGATCCGTACCGCCTTGCCCACGATATTGGCGTCCGGAATCATGCCAACGCCGTCATAGCGGCTATCGCGGCTGTTGTCCCGGTTGTCGCCCATCATGAAGTAATGGCCTTCCGGAACGATAAATGTACCCTCGAGGCTGCCGCGCCCGGGAATGAACAACACGTCGTGCTGATGGTCACCCAAGTGCTCTCGAGCCAGCAGCGAGTCCGGCTGGTCGGTGCCTGGATAAGGCCCCGTCATCACCACCGTAACCGGCTGCTGGTTCACGAAGATCTGATGATTGAGGTAAGTGATCGAGTCACCGGGCAGGCCCACCAGCCGCTTGATGTAGTTCGTCGACGGGTCAGCGGGTAGCCGGAACACCACGACATCCCCCCGCTCGGGCGAACCGAGATCGAGAATTTCCGTATTGAGTACGGGGAGACGCAGCCCGTAGGTGAACTTGTTGACGAAGATGAAGTCACCAACTAGCAGCGTGGGCATCATGGATGCGGATGGAATCCGGAACGGCTCGAAGAGGAAGGACCGGATCAGCAGTACGGCAAGGAGTATCGGAAAAAACGACCTGGCGTATTCCACAACCACCGGCTCGGGGCTATGGCCGACAGCCGGTGTGGCACTGTCGGTTCCGGAGGAAGCCAGTCTCCGTGGCCGGAGCCAGGCGGCGTCCACGGCCCAGATGAAGCCCGACAGGGCGGTAGCAATGACGAGTATCAGAGCAAAATCCACGTGTCATCCCAGCGCATTAGAAATCGGGCCTTAGCGTATCACGTGGCTGGCAGAGGGCACCGTCGCCGCGGCAGAGGTTCGGCGTCCGCGCGGAGTCAGGCGGAACCGGAAAGGATTTCGAGAAGTGCGTCACGGTCGAGGCGCGCGACGCTGACCTCTTGGTCACCACGGC
>JBDSWH010000055.1:0-5279 GCA_039926785.1 Gammaproteobacteria bacterium | reverse complement strand
TGATAGGTTCCACCCACGTAGCGCTGGTAGTCGCCCGCCAGGGGATTGGTGTAGAAGAGCGGCACCCCGGTGGTCAGCCACCACTGGTTGCCAAGCACTTCGAACGGCAGGTTGGCCGGCTTGCCGTCGCGGCCAACCAGCCCGTAGTTGCCATTGACGGGATCGTTGGCGACCTGCACGACGTCAAGGGTCTTGCCGGTCCAGGGGTTGCTCCAAGTCCGGAGCACCTCGCCGGTCACCGGGTCCTCGAACAGCAGAATTTCCCGGCTCACCAGCCGGAACTCCGCCTTGTCCTTCCCACCGGCGAGGCGCCCGCACTGGCGCGTGTTCATGCCCTCCAACTTGAAGAGCTGCCGGTCCGGCTCGCCCGGCACCCGGCTGTAGGCCATGCCCTTCCAGTAAAAGGTCACCGGCTTGCCGTCCGCCTCGGAGCACTGGATGCGGCGCAGGGCCACCAGCCGGGCCTCCGGCGTGGCCAGGTCCGGCGCAGCGGCAAACGCCGCCGAACCGGCGAGGGTCAGAAAAAGCGCGGGAACGAAGCAGCGGTGCATGGAATTCTCCTCTATCAGTCAATGAGCCGGTCGACCTTCGCGGCACAGATGAAGTCATTCTCGGAGAGACCATCGACCGCATGGGTGGACCACTGGACCACGCAGCGGCCGTAGCCGACGTCCAGATCCGGGTGATGCCCTTCGGATTCCGCAATCCACGCGACCGCGTTGACGAAACCCATGGTTCGGCCGAACCCCGGGAATTCGAACCGCCGGCTGAGCCACTTGCCATCGGACGACAGCACCCAGTCGGCGTGCAGCGCCTTGCGGAGTTCCGTGACGGCTCCCGGGGTGAGCGGGGGCACGCCGCCTTCGCAGGGTTTGCAGCGCCGGGTGGTGAGATCGGTCATGGGCATTCTCCTGGGGTCGTCCCGTCAGCCGCCGGGACCGCGGATGATGATTCTCGGTCCCTGCTCCACCTGCGTCAACGCCACGAAGGTCCCGCCACTGCGATCACACAACGCGCGCATGAAGGCCGCAAAACCCGCCGGGTTCGCGCTGGCCTGACCAGTGGGAAAGCCGATGCCGTGAATCCGGACGAGCCGGGTGCCCCGGTTGTCCGGCTTGTTGACACTTTCGATCTGGCGAATGACGCCCTCGACCACCCGGCCCTGAAAGTCGTCACCGAAGACGTAGACGCTGATGCGCTTGTCCGGCGCATAGAAAGTATTGATCGCCGTCACGATTCCCTCGGTGGGGTTGGACACACTACCCGGCCAGTCCTCCATGGCCCGGATGACCTGGGCCCTGCTACTCCGGGAGTCGGGGATCCAGCGCCGTGCGGTTCCCCGAAGCAGGTAGTCGCCGCTGCTGCTGAGCACCTGGAGACCCTTGACGCGCGGGTAGACGTCGAGAGTCTCCTTGACCTTCGCCTTTACCGTCGGCCAGACGGACTGCATGCTCCCCGAGTTGTCAATGACGAAGATGATGTACTCGCTGTCGACGGGAATGCCGCCCACGGTCGTGTCGTTTGGCGGTGGCCGGTAGTCGGCCAGCAGTCGGCGCATCTCGTCGGTGAGCTGCTGACGTGCGGCCCGGAGCTCGCCGATCTCGGCGGTTTCCGGCTCCGGCTGTTTGCTCGCCGCGTATTGCCCGCGGATCCTGGTGAGATCCGCCTTTAGTCGAGCCAGCACCTGCTCATCATCGGACGGCGGCGCACTGGCCTCCAGCGTCACCAATTCCGTCTCGCCGCGAATTTCGAAGAGCTCCTTCTGCAGGCGCTCGATAAGACCCTGCACATCGGCACGGGTATCCTGGATCGCGGCAGGCTCAAACAGCAACGTGATCACCAGCAACAGGATGATTGCTCCGAAGCCGCAGGAGATGGCATCCAGAAACGAAAGGTTGAGGCTGTCGGATTCCTCCCGGCGGCGGCGGCGGCTCATGGCCAGTCTTTCGCGGGGGCCAGGAACGAGCCGCGCGTGCGCATCGCCAGATCCCAGAAGCGGATGGCCGCCTCGGGATCACCCTCCATGGGCAGCAGGATGACGTTTACCGGCACGTTGGATGGGAGCTCCGCCACTGCCTGGCGCAGGAAGTTTGCCCGGCGGTCCGCCCTGACAGCCTCGGGTTCGGCGGGGGTCGTTGCGCCCTGGGTCGGTAGACCATCGGTGATCAGGAAAATATTGTCCGGTGTCGGCTTCAGGCTGCGGGCGGCCTGGAAGGCCTTTATAAGGCTCGTGCCCTTGGCCGGCACGATCGCACGGAGGCCGGCCAGGGCGGCATCAAAGTCGCCACCCGAGTTGGCGGTGATCCAGGTGCCGTCGGTCCCCGCTACCGTGCTCGCGGCCTGCTCATTGAAGGTGTAGACCTGGAAGCGGACGCCCGGCTGCAACTGGGTCGTCAGCCACTCGACGGTGCCCAGGGTTTGCTGCCACTTGGGTGCCCGGACTTTTCTGCCATCCGCCATGGCCCGGTACCGTATGACGTTGGCGTAGGTGCGGCCCAGCATGCTGGCCGACGAATCCACCAGTATCAGGACCCGTTGACCGCCCATGCGCATGCCGGTCAGGTACTGCCGGTTGCCGGGGCCGACGAAGCTGCGCATGCGCTGTCCCGTGGCGGGCTGGGGCCGGGCCTCAGCGAGACGCCGCGTGCCTTCTTCGAGGCGCTGCACGTCGGAACGCAGCTTCTCGATGCTCTCCTTCGTTGCCAGGCTATCGTTGTCCTTCTTGTCGGCGTCGGTGCGCAGCTCCTCAATCAGTTTCTGCAGCCGGGCGATCTCGCCGGCAGCACCGGATGCGCGGGTCTCCCTTGTCGTGGTCCGGGTGCGCAGACGCAGCAGGTTTTCCCTGGCATCCAGCACTTCCTGCTCAATCCGGCTTGCCTCGGCCCGCAAGTCATTGTTGGCCCGGTCGGCCTTCACGCGAACCTGCGCGCTGATGATCATCAGGATGAGGATGGTTGCTCCCAACCCGCACGCCATGACATCGAGGAACGAGAGGCTGAAGACAGTGAAGGACCTGCGGGCCATCGGCGTCGACTCAGCCGGCGTCCACTTCGGCCAGCAGCCGCAGCTCGAACGGCGGCGAGCCAACGGCCAGCACGTCACCAGGCTGGACCAGCGCCGCACCCTCGATGCGATGGCCGTTCAGCCAGGTCCCGAACCGGCTGTGATCGAACACCAGCCACGCGCCATTTTGCTGTCGCAAGGTGCAGTGCTGCCGGGACACACCGCGCAGCCCCGGATCGAGCGCCACGCCCGCCTCACCCTCCCGAAGCTCGCTACCGATGCGAAACGGGCCCGCTCCCAGGCGATGGGCGCGGAAGCCGGCCAGGAGGTGCGTCGGCGGAAGCGTCGTACCAACCGACGCGGCCGTTGCCGGCGTGTCGGCCGTCCCCGGGGGATCCCAGGGCAGTTCGGCCAGCAGGGCTGGACCCGCGCCCGATTGCAGCACGGATGCCGCGCGACTCACCAGCCCGGCCGCCGCCGCACCGGGTGCCAGCACGTGAACCACGGTATCCGGGAGGCCCAGCAACGCGTCGAGGACGCCCGGCAGGTCGGCGAGCCGGGCATGGACTTGCAGGACGTGGCCGCCGCGGGCCGCGACGCGGGCACGCAACTTCTGCAGCAGCGGCTCGCAGGCGCGGGCCAGCTGGGCCCGGAAGGCCGTGGCCTGGATCACGGCGGCGAAGGTGCCGCTGCGGGTCACGAGCTCCACCGGTACTTCGGCGCCCTGCCCCAGGCGCGGCAGCCAGCCAGGTAACTGATCGAACAGCGCCTGTTCACTGACAGAGTCATGCAGGGGATCGAAGCGGCTGCACTCAACGAAGCGCCGCGCCAGCACGTCCATAACGAGCCGGAGCAGCGGTTCAATTCCCAACTGGGGATAGCTCTCACGGTCGCCGGCTTGCTCCCCGAGCGCCGCGCCACCGGACTGCCGGATCCGGCTCAGGGTCAGGGCGTGCAGTCCAGCCTCCAGGTGCAGCAGCTCGCGACCGGGTTGCTCGTGCCGGGACGCGGCCACGGCGCTCTCCGCGAAACCGAGGACCGGCATGCCAAGCTGCGTGGCGAGTGCTGCGAGTTCCTGGCGCTGCTCGCTGGTCCAGCCGGCCGGCAAGGCAAAGAGGACGCCGGTGCGGCCGGCACCGTGCCGGACCCACAGGCGCTGCAGGTGGGCTGCCACGAGATCGGCATTGGAGCGGCAATGACCCAGCGGACGCGGTAGCGGCCCGGGGCCAAAATCGCGCCAATGGCGCGTACTTGCGTGGTGTGCCTGGCGCCTGAGCACCGGCAACGCGTCGAAGCCCAGTCGCAGGGCATCTTCGTCGAGCACGGCGTAGCCCGGCTCAGTGGACAGGACTCCGGATTCGTCCGCAACTGCCAGCAGGACGTCGTTCAGCTCCAGTGCGATCCAGGCGCCTGCCGCGGACGTAGCCACCACTCTAGCTGGCCTGAAGGTGGCGGATCAGCCGGTCGTCCAGGTAGTCCTCGGCCTCGAAGGCCAGCCGCTCCTGCACGAGTTGCAGCTGGTGGACGAGGAACATGAGCAGAATGCTGATCAGGAGCGCAATCAGCGTGGAATTGAAGGCCACGCCGAGGCTCTCGGTGACACCGCTGATGTCGCCCGATACCGCCTTGTTGGCCACACTGAGGGCATCGCCGATGCCGCGCACGGTGCCAATGAATCCGATGGAGGGAATCGCCCAAAGGATATAGCGGATCATGGACAGCTCCGCCTCCAGCCGCTCCGCCTCCGACAGGATCAGCGTGTGGGACGCCAGCGACGCGTCCTGGACGTTCCGCGTGGCCCCAAAACGCTGCAGGGCGTGGAGGATCGCCCGGGGAACCAGCAGTCCCCGCTCCACCGCGGGCAATGCCTGCAACTGCCGGACATAGTCCCGGGTGTCCTCCGGCAAGATCCGCATGCCCTCGGCGATGGGCACCAGCTGGCGGTCCAGGATCCGGCGCTCCCGGGTCAGGCCCCGGGTCTTGTAGCCCATGATGGCCAGGGCCCAGAAACCGAGCACAAAGCAGGACTCCTGCTCCCAGTCCTTGAGCACGATGAACCAGGAACGCTCGGCGGTGTAGTTCGGGTCCTGCTTCGTCATCGCCCGGTTCTGCTCGATGTCGGCCTTCGCATTGGGCCAGACCACCGTGACGTAGACGGCGTGCACGACCAGGATCGACAGGAGCAGCGAGAACAGCTGGAAAAGGAATTCGTTGGAGAAGGTCTTGTGCATGACGGGTCTTCCGGTCCGGTGGCCGCTAGATGTCCGAGGGCAGGG
>JBDSWH010000054.1:0-3261 GCA_039926785.1 Gammaproteobacteria bacterium | reverse complement strand
CTGCTGTCACCCGCGAACCAGATGCCCTGCACGGCCCCGCCCTACGCGGAACTGGTGGCCGTGGACCTGCAGGCGGGCACGATACTGTGGCGCTCGACGCTGGGCGTCTGGGATCACAGCCTGCCGCCGCCGATGGTGTCACCCTTCTCGCTGCCTCTGCCCCTGCGCTGGGGCACTCCGACGTTTGGGGGACCGATGCTGACCGCCGGCGGGCTGGCCTTCATCGGCGCCACCGGCGACGACCGCTTCCGCGCCTTTGAGGCCGCTTCGGGGCGGGAGCTCTGGCAGGTCACCCTGCCGACCGGCGCCTTTGCGGTACCGATGAGTTACGAGGCGGAGGGCCGGCAGTTTGTGGTGATCGCCTCGGGGGGCCATGCCTTTGTCTACCCGAAGCCGGGGGACCAGATCACCGCGTTCGCCCTCCCTGTGGACAAGCCGTGACTCGGCCGGGGTGCTGCCGGGGACCGGCTCCACAATACCCGGCGGCATCCGTCCGCGGCCCCGCAGCGAAGCTGCACTCACTGCCAGCGACTCCATGGAATTCCAATGACTGACACTCCCGGCCAGGCGCCCGCCAAGGCACGACTGCTACTCGGGCTCGGCGTGTTGCTGTTCGCCATCGGCCAGTCGCTGACCTTCATCATCGTCACGCCGCTGGCGCGCCAGGTGGGATTCACGCCCCAGACCTTTGGTATCGCCCTGACCCTCGCCAGCCTGCCCCTGATCTTCGGGGCGCCCTTCTGGGGCAAGCGCAGCGACCTGATCGGCCGGAAGCCCGTGTTCATCATCGGCGTGACCGGCGCTGCCGTCGGCACGCTGCTGGTCGCTCTCGTGCTCCAGCTCGGCGTCAGCGGCGTCGTGACGGGTTTCTGGCTGCTGGTCCTGTTCGCAATCGCGCGGGCCAGCTACGGGTCGGCCGCTTCGGCCATCTACCCGTCAGCGACCGCCTACATGGTGGACGTCACCGACGTGCATAACCGCGGCCGGGGTCTCGCGATCATCGGGGCAGCCAATGGCATGGGTTCGGTGCTCGGCCCCGTGATGGCTGGCGCCCTCGCCTTCTTCGGCCCGCTGGTGCCGATGTACGTCGCTGCAGCGATCGGCTTCGCCGGGGCAATCATGGCCTGGTTCCTGCTGCCGGAGCCGGTGCGGCACACGGACCCGCGGAACAAGGTGAACATGAAGCTCAATGACCGCCGCCTCCGGCCGTTCCTCGTCATGTGGTTTGTCTTCTTCCTCACGTTCATGGCCCTCCAGCTGATCCTGAGCTTCTATCTCCAGGACGAATTCGGTGTTACCGACCCCAAGCAGCTCGTCCGCCAAGCCAGCCTCATGCTGATCAGCATGGCGTCCATGATCGTGATCGTGCAGATCGGCGTGCTGCAGGTGTTGAAGGTCAAGCCTAAGGTACTACTGCGCCTGCTTGGACCCTTCTTTGTCGTTGCGCTCACGATCATCGGCACAGCACCCAACCTGATAGTGATGGCTATCGGCTTCGCGGTGCTTGGCATCTCCTTCGCCTGCGCGAATCCCGGCATCAACGGCAGCGCCAGCATGTGCGTCGAGCCTTGGGAACAGGGAGCGACGGCCGGTTTTCTCGGCGCGGGCAATACGCTGGGGGCCATCCTGGGCCCGATCGTCGGCACCCAGATCTACACCCACGTTGGGCACCATGGGCCGATGATCGTGGGCGCGATCGGCATGGTCGCGGTGAGCATCTATGCCTTCACGATCAAGGTTCCGGACCGCTGGGAAGGGGGCTCCAGCCAACCGCGGCCAAAGGCCCTGACGGAGGCCACCCCGGCACCGTCCGGCCAGCCTGCTGCCACATAATCCCGGGCCACCGTCGGCCCACCCGGCCGGAGGCCCGCCGGGCTAAACTGTCGCATGAAGGTTCCCAAGGCACTCCAGCCACTGATTGACGATGGCGTGATCGACGAGGTCCTCCGGCCACTGAAAAGCGGCAAGGAGGCGTCGGTGTACATCGTCCGCTCCGGCACCACCGTCCGCTGCGCCAAGGTCTACAAGGACATGGGCCAGCGCAGCTTCCAGCAGCGCGTCACCTACCAGGAGGGGCGCCAGGTCCGGGGCAGTCGCCAGGCCCGGGCCACTGCCAAGAGCACCCGGTTCGGCCGCAAGGAACAGGAAAACGCCTGGAAGAACGCGGAGGTGGATGCCCTGTACCACCTCGCCGCCGCGGGTGTCCGGGTGCCGGAACCCTACGGCTACTTCAACGGCGTGCTGGTGATGGAGATGATCACTGACGCCGAGGGGTTCTCCGCCCCGGGCCTGGGTGATGTCGAACTGATGCCCGAACAGGCCCGGGAGTACCACACCTTCCTGATCGGCCAGATCGTGCGCATGCTGTGCGCCGGCCTGATCCACGGCGACCTTTCCGAGTACAACGTGCTGGTGGGCCCCGACGGGCCCGTGATCATCGACCTGCCCCAGGTGGTCAGCGCCGCCGGCAACAACAATGCGCGGGTGATGCTGATCCGGGATGTGAACAACATCTCCGCCACCCTCGGTCGCTTCGCGCCGGAACTCTCGGCCACGCGCTACGGCGAGGAGATGTGGGCGCTGTTCGAGCAGGGCCTGCTGATGCCGGAAACGCTGCTCACCGGCAAGTTCATCGACGACGAAACGGCGGCCGACGTGGATGCGACCCTGGCCGCCATCGACGACGCCCGCGAGGAAGCACTGCGCCGCCAGCTCGCCCGCGACGCTGCTGAACTGTTGTGAGTATTACGCTGACTTCCCTTGAGGCCCGTGTCATCGGCTGCCTCCTGGAGAAGGAAGTCACGACCCCGGAACAGTACCCCCTGTCGATCAATTCGCTGACCAGTGCCTGCAACCAGAAGAGCAACCGGGATCCGCTGCTGGACCTGACTGAATCGACGGTGCAGCAGACTGTCGACGGCCTGATCAAGAAACACCTGGTGAGTGACCGTTCGGGTTACAGCGGTCGGGTCACCAAGTACAAGCAGACCTTCTGCAACTCCGAATTCGGCCTGCTGAAATTCAGCGACCTGGAGCGGGCCATCCTGTGCGAGCTCCTGGTTCGTGGGCCCCAGAGCGCCGGTGAGCTGCGCACGCGCTGCAAGCGGATGGCCTCCGTCAACGAAGTCCCGGAAGTCGATGGGGCACTGGCGACCCTCGCGGGCCATGAACAGGGTCCGTTCGTGGTCCGCCTGCCCCGCCAGGCCGGAACTCGCGATGCGCGTTACGCCCAGTTGCTCACGGGCGAGCACGGCGCTGCGG
>JBDSWH010000053.1:0-8254 GCA_039926785.1 Gammaproteobacteria bacterium | reverse complement strand
CCAGGATTTCCGGGCAAAGCATTTTCCGGTAATAAAAGGAGAACAGTATCTGGGGATCGAGCTGCCGGATCCGGTTGATCCACAACGGAGTGTTGATGTCATCGGGTGCGAACACCGGAATATCTTTCCGGGCAGCCAGTTCGGCGACCGACGGATACCATTGGGACTCGGCAGGATCATCGGTATGGGTAAACAGGGCCTGGACCGAATAGCCGCTCTCCAGCAGGGCCTCAAGGCCAGCGCAGCCCATGCCGCCGTAGCCGAGGACTACTGCGCGCATGATTTTTCCCTGCTCAGCTCCCGGTTGCTGGCATTGGTGACGCTCCGGGCTGGCGGTTTTTGGTGCTCAACGCGGCCGACAACTCTGGCCTTTACATTCCGTGGTCGGTCACGAACATCCTGGAAAATCCTGCCAATGTACTCGCCGAGCAATCCAAGGGCGATGAATTGCAATCCAACGAACGCCAGCAGTATGGCAAGGATGGTCAGAACGCCGTTGGCGGCCCAGGCAGGGCCATAAGCCAGTCGCAGTACGATCATCACGAAGCCGCCACCGAAGCCCGCCATGGCGAGAAGACCGCCGGCCACGCTCAGCAATCGCAGCGGCGCCGTCGTCATGGTCGTGAGGAGGTCGAATTGGAGGTTGACCAGCTTCCAGACACTGTATTTCGATTCGCCGCCATCTCGGCTGGCATGCGCTACTTCAACCTCGGCCGTGCGGATTGCAAAGCTGTTGGCCAGCACTGGAATGAACGTACTGCGCTCCCGACACTGGAGCATGGCGTCGACGACCTCCCGATCGTAGGCGCGAAGCATGCAACCATAGTCATGCATCATTACGCCTGTAGAACGACGCACGGCTGCGTTGATCATTGCGGACATTGCCCGCCGGAAAGGCGGGTCCTTGCGATTGACCCTGACGCTTCCCACCACGTCGTAGCCCTGCCGGCTAAGGTCCAGGAGCTTCGGAATCTCTTCGGGGGGATTCTGCAAATCGGCGTCGAGCGTGATAACGACAGTGCCGCGACTTTCTGCGAGGCCCGCCATAAGCGCGGCATGCTGACCAACATTTCGCGCCAGGATAACGCCGATCACCACGTCGGGGTGCGCCTCAGCGGCCGCTTCGATCAACCGGGCGGACTGGTCACTGCTGCCATCATTCACCAGGACAAGTTCGAATTCCTCGCCGAGCGTCGCTCCCACCGCGAGGCAACGCCGGATCAGCTCCGGCAGGCTGGCTTCCTCGTTGTAGACGGGCGCTACGATTGACAGCATCGTGGCATCTCCAGGGTAAAAGGCAATAATTCAGGGCCGTGACGTGCTCAGGGTTGCGCTGGCGTCAGCGCTTGGTGCTGATGACGTTTTTTATGGTGGCCACCACCCGGTGCACGTCGGCCAGGGTCATGTCCGGAAACAGCGGCAGCGAGCAGATTCGCCGGGAGTTCCACTCGGTGTTCGGCAGAGTACCGACCATGGCCGGCATGTGCTCGCGGTAGTACTTCTGCTCGTGGATGGCTCGAAAGTGGATACCGGTCCCGATGCCATTGCTCTTCAGGCGAGCCATGAAGTCGTCGCGGCTCATGCCCAGCTTTTCCACGTCAATCCGCACGATGAACAGGTGCCAGGCGTGGTCCATATCGTAGCCCGGTTGCCCGAGCGGGCTGATTTCGTCAACCGACGCGAGAAGTTCAAGATAGCGTTGCGCAAGCACCGCGCGTCGGGCGTTCATGTCCGTCAGGCGCTTCAGCTGTTGCACGCCCAGGACGGCATTGATGTCGGGTAGGTTGTACTTGTATCCGGGCTCGATGACTTCTGCCTGAGGCGAGCGACCAAGAGTCTCGCGATCGAAGGCGTCTACGCCCAGGCCATGGAATCGCAGCCGGCGGATTCGCTCGGCCAACGCGGCGTCATCGGTGCAAAGTAGTCCGCCTTCCCCCGTGGTCAGGTTCTTGCTCGGGTGAAAGGAGAATATCGAAGTTCCTGTGCGACCGACGGGCACGCCCTGGAACCTGGTTCCCGCAGCATGCGCCGCGTCCTCGACAAGCGGTATGCCCAGGCGCGCGGAGACCGCGCGCAGTCCCCCAAGATTCAGCGAGGCGCCGGCCATGTGCACTGGAATGATGAGCCGGGTACGCGCGGTGCACCTTCGTTCAACTTCGTCGGCGGCGACCATCAGGGTGTCCCGGTCGACATCAGCAAACACTGGTGTTGCGCCGGCTAGTACGACCAAATTGGCGGTCGATACCCAGGTCATTGAGGGCGTGACGACCTCATCGCCGGGTCCGATGTTGTAAGCGCGAAGCAGCAGATGCAGGGCAGCCGTTGCGGAAGTTACGGCAACGGCATGGGAAGAACCCACGTGAGTTCTGAAGGCCTCTTCCAACTCGGCGCTCTTGGGCCCCGTCGTGATCCATCCGGAGCGGAGCACGTCGCTGACAGCTTCGATGTCCCCCTGCGTGATGCTAGGCCGGGAGAATGGCAGAAAGGGCAGGTTCGGCACCGCGGGTTGGGTTGAGGAGCGATGTGGCATTGAAATCCCGACTCCCATGGACTGGTTAGACGTGTGCGGCGCCGAAAGCAATCGCCAGTGGCGGTGGCTAGCCCGGGGAATCGTCCGGGAAGCCATCTTTAGGCGGGACTGGGCTTGGCACGTTACCGAAGTATAGAATCCGGGCACCCAACCGTCAGGGCCATTCCATGCGCACGCCCTTCCTGGCTCCGCTGTTGCTCGTGGCCACTGCTTGCGCCACGCCGAGCCCGCAGCCGCCCTTGGCGAGTGTCCGGGCCGCAAAGCCCCCGGTCGCGGCCCGCAAGGCTTACCTGGTGCCGTCCCCCAACGGCGCACGTCAGGACGAGTACTACTGGCTGCGGGACGATACGCGCCAGTCGCCGGAGGTTCTAGACTACCTGAAGGCCGAGAACGCCTGGCGGGACTCAAGCCTCGCCCACACGGCGACTATTCAGGCCCAGCTGTATGCCGAGCTCACGGGACGGCTCGACCCGGATGAATCCTCGGTGCCCGTGTACGACCGCGGCTACTGGTATTACTCCCGGTTCACGAAGGGCCAGGACTACCCGGTGTATGCGCGCCGGAAGGGCAGCCTGGAGGCACCCGAGCAGGTGCTTCTGGATGGCAACCGAATGGCGGAAGGCCAGAAGTTCTTCAAGATCGGCGCCACCGCCGTCAGCGACGACGGACGGCTGGTCGCGTGGACCGACGACACCGTCGGCCGCCGCCAGTACGTGCTGCGGATCAAGGACGCCGTTTCCGGCCGCGTGTTGCCGGACGCCGTGCCAAACGTGGAACCCGAATTCACCTGGACTGCAGACAACCGAACGCTTCTGTACACCGCCAAGAATCCCGTCACCCTGCTGTCCGAACGCGTGCAGCGGCACACGCTGGGCACGGAGGCCGCGACTGATTCGCTCGTCTACGCGGAAACCGATCCCAGCTTCTACCTGGGTGTGGCCCGCAGCCGCTCCCGGCAATATTTGTTCATCGCGCTCTCCAGCACGGAGGAAAGCGAGTGGTGGTGGGCCGACGCGGCCGACCCGCAGCTTCGCTTCCAGCCGGTGCTGCCCCGGGAGAAGCACCTTCTATACGACGTGGACCACCTGGGACCGGACTTCATCCTGCGCACCAACTGGCAGGCGCCGAATTTCCGGATCATGAAGGCGCCGGTGGCCACCAGCGCCGACAAGAGCACCTGGCGAGACGTCCTGCCACACCGGCCGGACGCTTTCGTGGAAAGCTTCGAGGTGGCGACGACCCACCTGGCAGTCAACGAACGCAGTGGCGGCCTGCTGAAGATCCGTGTACTGCCGTGGGCGGCGTCGATAGGAGCGCCCTCAGGCGCGATGGGGATCGCGCCTGAGGGCGCTCCTACCGGTACGTCGACCGGCGCTACCGGACGCCTGATCGACGCCCGGGAGCCCGCGTACACCATGCGCCTCGTCCCCACCCCCGGCATCGAAAGCCCGACGATCCGCTATACCTACTCGTCCCTGATCACGCCGGAAACCATCTACGACCACGATCTCGGCCTGGGCCGCAGTGAGCTGCAGAAGATCGAGCGGGTACTCGGTGGCTTCAAGTCCACCAACTACGAGACACGATTCCTCCGGGCGACTGCCCGGGACGGCAAGCAGATTCCCGTATCCGTCGCCTGGCGCAAGGGCACGAAGCTGGACGGGACGGCACCCCTGTACCAGTACGGCTACGGGTCCTACGGCCTGTCCGAGGACCCGGAATTCCACAGCAACTGGGTGAGCCTGATGGACCGGGGCTTCGTGGTTGCCATCGCCCACGTGCGGGGTGGACAGGAGATGGGCCGCGCCTGGTACGAAGACGGGCGGCAACTGCAAAAGAAAAACACCTTCTATGACTTCATCGACGTCACGAGACATCTGGTGCAGGAGGGCTACGGCGCACGGGACCAGGTGTTTGCGGAGGGTGGCAGTGCGGGGGGGCTCACGATGGGCGCCGTCGCCAACCTGGCGCCGCGCGACTACCGGGGGATCATTGCCTACGTGCCATTCGTGGATGTCGTCACGACCATGCTGGATGAATCCATTCCCCTGACCACCAACGAGTTCGACGAGTGTGGCAATCCGAAGGACAAGGCGTTTTACGATTACATGCTCTCCTACTCCCCCTACGACAATGTGAGCGCGCAGGACTATCCGGCCCTGCTGGTCCTCACCGGCCTCTGGGATTCCCAGGTGCAGTATTTCGAGCCCGCCAAGTGGGTGGCCCGGCTGCGGGCCCGAAAGACGGACGACCATCCGCTGATCTTCAGCGTCGACATGAGTGCGGGTCACAGCGGGCCGGCCGGGCGCTACCAGCGGTACCGGGACACGGCCCTCGAGTACGCGTTCATCCTGGACCAGCTTGGACGGAGCCACTAGGCCGTCAGAAAGTCTTGCGCGCCTCGAGCAGTAGCTGGACCGAACTGATGTCGCTGCTGGCGCCGATCGGGAACGCCAGGTCCACGTGCAGCACATTGCCGAGTCCCGAACGGGCATTGCCCAGCCGCAGCCCGAACCCCACGTCGGTCAGCCAACCCTGGGATTCAGAGGCCAGCGGTGCGTCACCCCAGGTCCTGCCCACGTCCGCGAAGACGGCGCCGCCAACCCGCATCAACCGGAACGGAAACCAGTCCGTGAAGTAGCGCTCCTCCACGGACAACAGGGCGCGGGTGTCGCCGCCCTGGTAGCGCAACGGGTAGCCGCGCAGACCGGTGTCACCCCCCAGCAGTAGCTGGTGATCCAGGTCCAGGTCGAAGCCGTGCTGCGCATCGACACCGGCGGTGAACACGTTCTTCTCGTTGAACCGCAGGTAGTACCGGGTCTCGCCGGACAGCAGGGCGTCAGTGACGTTGCCGGACTCCAGGCGGCCGTTCCACAAGCCCTGCACAAATACGAGCCCGCGCCTGCCGAGGTAATCTCCGACGCGCCCGCCCAGCGAGAAGATGCCCGCCGAGCGATCGCCGCCGAGCGCGTCGGCCGTCCAGCCCAACTCCAGCCGGACGGACTTGCCGAGATACAAATCCTCGGTGCGCCCTATCTGGTCCTGGTTGCGGGTCGTTTCGAAGCGGTCCTGGATAAGCTCGACACCCACCCAGGGGTAGGACAGGGTGCGATCCTCGGGCAATAGCACCGTGGGCGCATCCTCGGCACTTTCTGAGAAAAGGCTCCGGTCGTAGCGGTAGCCCGCGAGCCACCGGGTGGTCCAGCCATCGATCAGGCCGTGCGACCAGCCGCCCTCGACGCCGAGAAAGGTACCTTCCTGGCGAAATTCGTTGACCTCTTCACCCAGATCGTACTGCTGCGTGATCTGGTCGCTGCTCACCGCGTGCAGGTTGGCGCCCCACCGGGAGTCCAGCGAGAAGAACGGTCTACCGATGGCGATGTTGCTTGTGGCGCCGTCGCTGCTATCGGTATAGCCCGCATCAAGGCCCCACCAGGAACCGAAGAGATTCTGGTCGCGAAAGTCGAAGGACAGTCCCGAGCGGTCGACGGTGCTCGTATACCCGACCGCCACGTACTGGCCGCGGCCCAGGAAATTTTCATCCACGATGCGAGCCCGGGTCTTGTTGGTGCCGCCGCTCCGGCCGACGCCGATTCCCGGGCTCAGGCTCCACACGTCCCGCACCCGGACGACCAGGTCGACGGTGTTGGTTGCCGGATCGTAGGCGGTCGGCTCGACCACCGCGTCGTACAGGTAGCGCTTGTCGCGCAGGATCCGGGCCGTCTCCGCGGCCCGCTGCACCGAATAGACGTCGCCCGGGTGCAGCAGGACCTGGGCCATAACGGTACTGTCGCGGGTGTCGATGTGCAGCTTGTTGGCCAGGCGGTACAGCACCCGGTCCTCCCGGGGATCGGACTCGTCGAAGATATCGTCGACAGCCACCTCGATGCGGCCCACCACCGCCCCGCGACGCTCAAGCTCGCTGGCGGGAGGCAGGTCCGCCGCCTGGCCGGACAGGGCGGCCACCGCGGACGGATCGCCCGCACTGTGCAACAGGACGGACGAGTCACCGCCCGAGCTACGGGGCATGTCTTCCGCGACGACGAGGCCCGCCACAAGAAGACCCAGAACCAGCACCAGCCAATGCATCCCACGCACACCCCAGACCGCCGGTAGGGCGGGTCCTGCCGGTAGGACGCCGGGGTCCTGGGGAATCAATCGAGCCCGGGTGCGGGGCGCGTCCTCATTCCCGCGTATAGTGGAGTCCGGCATCACCGTCCGGAGCAGCCTTGGCAAAGCCAAACTACAACCAGCAAAAAAAGCAGCGGGAACTCGCCCGACAGGCCCGCCAGAACGAGAAACTGAAGAAGCGCCAGGCCCGGGTCGCCGAGACGACCACGACCGACGCCGGCACGGCAGTGCCCACCGACACCGGGAGCGGACCCGATGGCCGATAAACCGTGGGATCCTGCCCGCCGCACACCCTTTGCGGGTGAAGCGCCCGATGAGTACCGCACACGCGTTCTGCAGCAACAGGCGGATACCGCAGAGCGGCGGCGTCAGGACCTGAAGGACCAGGCGTCCACCCTGAAGACCCCGGCCGCGCGGATCCGCGTCTGGGAACGCCTGCACCAGGCGCGCCTGCCGAAGGAAGCCACCCACGGCCTGGTGGCGGTCATCGCGGCGAACACCGGGCTTACCACCGAACAAGTTCAGGACGAGCAGCGGGAACGGCTGCGCGGCGTCCCCACCACCGGCGGCACGCCCACCACCTGAGTCGAGCGGCGCGCCGGCGGGCTTCTTAGGCGACGGAGCGCGACTTCGGGAAGGTCGTCAGACGGTGCCGCCCGGTGGCCGTCAACGGATCATCCGGCCCGTGATCCTGCCAAAGCTCGGCCCGACGTGCCGCGAACGGCGACATGGCAAGTACTTCGAGGGGCGCCGACGCCGCGAACAGGTAACCCTGCCCCGCCACGCAACCGAGCGCCACGAGCGCCGCTACCTGATCTTCCTGCTCGATTCCCTCGGCCACCGTCTCCAGTCCCAGCGTGTCCCCGAGCATCACGACCGCCCGGGCCAATTCCGGTCCGTCGCCCGTCTCGGTGAGTCGACTCACGAAGGAGCGGTCGATTTTCAGGATGTCGATCGGGAAGCGGTGCAGGTACGACAGCGACGAATAGCCGGTACCGAAGTCGTCGATCGCCAGCCGGACGCCGAGCGCCTTGAGATCCTGTAATCGGGCCAGGTTGGCCTCGGTGTTCTGCATAACCGTGCTCTCCGTCAGCTCGATCACGAGATTGCCGGGTTCCAGGCCCGATGCCTGCAGCGCCCGGGCCACGTCGCCCACCAGATCGGCGTGTTGCAGGTGTCGTCCGGAGATGTTCACCGATACGCGGAGGCCGTGTCCGCCGGCGATGGACTCCCGCCACTCGCGCACTCGGCAGCACGCCTCGACGAGCACCCAGCGGCCCAGGTCGATGACTTGCCCCGATTCCTCCGCGACCGGAATGAACCGCCCCGGCGGAATCACGCCATGCTGTGGATGGTTCCACCGCACCAGCGCCTCAACACCCAGCAGGCCGCGGGTGTGCAGGTCGATCACCGGCTGGTACTCCAGGAAGAACTCTTCCCGTTCCAGCGCCAGGCGGATCTCGCCCTCGATGCGCAGCCGTTCCCGCAGGAGTTCCTGCATGTGCGGCTGGAAGACCACGTGGCGTCCCTTACCGCCCGACTTCGCGTTGTACATGGCGATGTCGGCGTTGCGGAGCAGTTCCTCAGTCGTAT
>JBDSWH010000052.1:0-10397 GCA_039926785.1 Gammaproteobacteria bacterium | reverse complement strand
GCCGGCTTGCTCGCGTAGAATGTCTTCACGCGGCCGGTTTTCTCCAGTACGTACCAGCGGTCCGCACTGCCCGGGGCCTGCAGGGCCTTGGTGGGTTGGGTAAACGCGGGCGTTGTCGGGAAGGCGTCCTCCGCCGTGACGGCACCCTGGGCACTGACCGTGCCGGCGCCAGGGACGACCTGGACACTGGCGAACGCTCCGGTGGCCAGTGTTCCGTCGTTGTGGCTGGTCACCGCGAGGCCGGTGTACACGGTGGCGGGCAGGGCCAGCGTGACACTGCCCCGCATCGTCCAGCTCAACCCGTCGGCGGAGAGGTAACCCGTCACCACGTTGCCGCGGCGACTGACCTTCAGCCAGCGGGGTAGCGCGGTGACCTTGTCGGCGCTGTTCGGGGGCGCCGCGGAACCGCCCGTGGCAGTCCGGTAGTGGAACGAGGCGCCGTTGCTGCCCGGAGTCATCATCACCAGGGCGTAGCGGGACCCCGGCGCCAGTGATTCGCGGATCATCAGCCCCGCCTTGGCCCAAGGATCCGTGTTCGTCAGACTTGTGACGCGCGCAATGAGGTCGCCGTCGCCGGTGAGAAGCCGCTGCGCGAACCGGAATTCATCGGCGGTACCCCAGATATCCGCGCCGGAACCGCGCACCGTGAAACTCGTTCCCGAGCGCGTTACCGAACCGGCCGCCGCCACGCTGCCCACGTCGGAGTTCAGCCAGTCGGCGGAAACCGACCCTGCGCCGGTGGCGCGTGTGGGTGCGAGGCAGGTCGGGTTCGGGGGGCGGGCGTCGAGGCCGGGCGCGGCCACGGCGCCGGTCAGTGTGACGAGCAGGGCCAGGCCGGCGATGAGAATCAGTCGGGGAATCATGATCCCCCGAATGATAGAGAGACACGCGTCACACTGTTCGTGCGCTACCGCAGTTATGTAAAGCGTCGGCGCGGCATCTTCGCGTTATTGTCAACCCGCCGCCGGAACGGCGAGCGCGCCGCCAGTCACCAGGGCAGCTTCGTGCCCTTGTTGTAGTCGATGAACGTGCCAGACATGTCGGGCGTGTAGCCCTCGATGACGGCAATGGACTTCTCCGCGGACTCGCGCGCCGTGATCATCGGCACCGGCACGTTCTTGGCAAAGCCGGTGTCCACGATGCCGGGATTGATCAGGCCGAAGATCAGCGCCTTGCGGCTCGGGTCGGGGTCACGCTTCACTTCCTTCGACAGCGTGCGGATCGCCATGTTCAGCGCCGCCTTGCTGCTGCGATAGAAAACCTGTCCGCCAAAGGTCATTTCTATCGAGCCAACGGCGCTCGACATGCTGATGATTTTCTTCTGGCGGCTGGCCGCCACGTTGTCCATGAAGGCCTGGACCATGCGCAGTGGGCCCTTGAGATTCACGTCGGCGACCTCGTCATACACGTCGAAGTCGTAGGTCCCGTACTTCTGCGCCGTGATGTCGCCCAGGATCCCTGCGTTGTTGATGAGCACGTCAATGGGGACGCCCTTGTAGCGCTTCGCCAGTGCCTTCACGCTGCGGTCGCTGGTGACGTCCAGCTTCTCGATGTGGACATTCTCCCGTTCGCTGGCCAGCCGCTGCAGGTCGGCTGACTCATTCGGCTGCCGGGTTGTGGCAATCACCGTCCAGCCCCGTTCGGCGTACTGCCGGGCAAATTCGTAGCCGATACCCCGGTTGGCGCCGGTGATCAGGACCCTGTAGGGGGAGGCGTCCTGAGCCTGTGCGCCGGTGCCGATGAGCAGCGCCACGAGGGCCAGGATTACAGTTGCTCGCATGGGGGTCATGTCCATCTGTCGGGGAAGCGGGCATAACGGTAGCATGCGGTCATCGATTCCAGGAGCCTGCGCCATGTCCGCCAATCCCATGCCCTCCAGCAACCTGCTGGCCGACCTCGGCAGTATCGTGGGGCCGGCCCACGTGCTCACCGGCGACGCGGATCGCGAGTTCTACGCGATGGACGTCTACAACCAGCTCAAGACGCCACTGGCCGTCGTCCAGCCGGGGACCGTCGAGGAGCTACAGGCGGTCGTGCGGACGGCAACGTCGGCGGGGATCGCCGTGGTGCCCCGGGGCGGCGGCGCGTCCTACACCGACGGCTATCTGCCCACGGTGACCAATTCCATCCTGCTGGATACGGGGCGGCTGAATCGTATCGTCGAGCTCAACGAGGGCGACATGTTCGTCACCGTTGAGCCGGGCATCACCTGGAACGAGTTGTGGCAGGCCCTGAAGGCCAAGGGGCTGCGGACGACGTTCTGGGGTCCGTTCTCAGGCATCAAGGCGACCGTCGGCGGTTCAATGTCCCAGAACAGCGCGAGCCTGGGTTCCGGCAACCACGGCGTGTCGGCCGACGCCGTCCTGGCCTTCGAGGTCGTGCTGGCCAGCGGAGAAATCCTGAAGACGGGTTCCCGGGCCGCGGCCAACGGCGTGCCGTTCTTCCGCTGGTACGGGCCCGACCTGACAGGTCTGTTCACCGGGGATGCCGGCGCTCTGGGCGTCAAGGTGCGGATCACCCTTAAGCTGATCAAGAGTCCGCCGTTCTTCGGCGCCGCGTCGTTCGGTTTCGACACGTTCGATAGCATGTCCCGCGGCATGGCCGCCGCCGCGCGCGAGGGCGTGATCGCCGACAACTTCGGACTCGATCCCAAACTGCAGCAGGGCCAGCTCTCGAGCACCGACGCAAGCGATGCCATCGGCGCGGCCTGGGCCGTCGCCAAGACCGCCCGCAACCCCCTCGAGGCCGGCCTCAAGCTGGTGAAGATGGCGGCAGCGGGCAAGCGCTTCCTGGCCGGGCACAACTACTCGGCGCACTACACGGTGGAAGGCGTGTGCCAGGCGGAGGTCAATGCCCGTCTCGCGCTGCTGCGCGGGGCCATGGCGGGCATCGGCACGGAGACGGCCAATACGATCCCGACGGTGATCCGCGCGATGCCCTTCATTCCGCTGTACCCGATCCTCGGGCCGAAGGGGGAGCGGTGGGTGCCCCAGCACGGGATCATGCCATTTTCGAAGATGGCCGAGTTCCACCAGAAACTGCAGAAGCTCTACGCGGAAAATGCCGAGCGCATGCGCAAGGCCCGGGTGGACAAGGGCACGATGTACATGACGATCAACACCCACGCGTTCCTCTACGAGCCCGTGTTCTACTGGGAGGACAGCCGGACGCCTTTCCACAAGCGCTTTCTGCCTACGGAGTATCTGGCCATGCTGCCCGAGTACCCGGAGAACCCGGAAGGCCGGACCCTGGTGCGGGAACTCCGCCAGAAGATCGCCGAACTGTTTGCCTCGGTGGGTGCGGTCCACATGCAGGTGGGCAAAAGCTACCCCTACATGACCGGCCGCGATCCCGAGGCGGCCCGGGTGCTGCGGGACCTGAAGCAGAGCGTCGACCCGGCGAATCTCATGAATCCCGGGGCGCTGCAGCTGTAGCAGCGGTCAAGGCCGCCCGACGGCAGTCAGACTCGGTGCGCAGAAAAAGAAAACCCCGCACGAGGCGGGGTTTTCAGTATCAGGCTGTCGTGTGTCGCGGCGTTCAGGCGGCCTTGGCCGTGCGGCGACGGGCGGCGGCCAGGAGGCCGACGGCCGAACCGAACAGCCAGACGGCTGCCGGCACCGGCACTACCGAGAACGTGAGGTAGTTCGTGTTCGGGCTGCCAGTCGGGATGCCGTTGGACAGGATCAGCTGTCCGCCGGGACCCGTATAGCTTAGGACGGTGTAGTGGAGGAACGCGCCATCCGTGGCATCACAGCCGCCGCCCGCTGCCAGGGAGCTCAGGCCCCGCACGTTGCCAGTCGAGGAGTCGTCACCACCCACCGTGCGGTTGACGCAGTTCGCGTTGCCGCCGACGTTATAGGCCGCCGAACTGTTGAGCGCGAAGTCATCGCCCAGCGAGACGTTCAAGCACCCGTTCGCGCCCACTGACCCGAGGAACGTGCCCTCGATGCACTGGTAGCTGGCCGCCGTGGTTGTACCGGCGACGGTGTTGATCACCATGTCCGTGACCTTGTCGCTGATGACGGAAGAGCCGTTAGCGTTGCTGCTCAGGTGAGACGTGGTCTGGAACGTGCCCGTCATGGACAGGATGCCGGTGACCGGATCCCAGTCCCAGACGGCCGTGGAGCCGGTAACATTCGCGAGCACCCAGGCGTTCGTGGTGCTGATGCAGGGGTTGGTTGCCCCGGTCGGTGCGCACGTCGCCCACTTCTGGGTGCTGAGGGTGCCGCTGGTGCTTCGCGAGTTGTGAGCGGTGAGTGTGACGGAAACTGCACTGGCCATCGCCGATGCGCCGAGCAGGGCCAGCGTCGTGGCTGCAAGAATGAGTCGCTTCATGAAATCGTCCCCACGTGGTTGTTGTTAGTTATATTTATATAGCCAGACCTTAGGATGTTACCGGGCCAAATGGGTCCACATTTAACATAAGCCGAACTATCAGCGGCCGAACACCGCCTGGACCCGCAGCACGTCTTGGCCCAGGTTGGGTTGCTCAAGTTCCGCATTATTGAAGTGACACCATGCCAGAGCCCATCGGGAGCCGAGCCGAAGGCCGGCGGAAAGGGAAAAAGTGACGGGGGAGGACACGTACGCATTCGTATCGGAATTGGCCACCAGGCCGATGCCCAGTAGCGGCCGTGCGGCGCCCTCAGGCCAAAAGGCAAACCGCCGCTGGACGCTCAGGTACCCCTAGTCGCCGACCCGGCGTTCCGCCGTGGACGTTTCCGTGACGCAATCCGGACCCGCCGGGCCGGCCTGGCAGGTGTCCTGCACGGTACGGACCATGACCTTCTGGTCGCCGATGTATCCGAGCGCGGTTTCCCAGCGTGCTGTCGCCCGCGCGACCTCCACGGCGCTGCCATCACTGCGGGTGGGTCCCGCCGCGAACTGCCAAGTGGCGGCATCGACGATCAACGGGATGCCGACTGCGAGCAGAAGCAGGCACCGGGAGCAGGCGCGCATGCAGGGTGGTCCCTGTTCTTGTTGCGCGCAGTATGGCGCGCTAACCCCACGGGCCGGGGCCAATGACACATAGGTGGAACATTCCCGTCAGTGGATCAGGCCGTGACGTCGCTCACGCAGGCTGTTGCAGCCCGAGCAGGAATTCCTTGCGGGTCTCCGGCCGGGACTTGAAGGCCCCGCCCAGGGCCGTGGTGGTCGTCTCGCTGTTGGCGTCCATCACGCCGCGGGCCTTCACGCAGAAGTGGGTGGCCGTGATGCTGACGGCCACGTCGCCGGTTTCCAGCAAGGTCTGCAGGGCCAGCAGCACCTGTTCCGTCAGCCGCTCCTGGATCTGCGGCCGCTGGGCGAAGAAGGTCACGATGCGGTTGATCTTCGACAGGCCGATGACCTTTTCCCGCGGTATGTAGGCCACGGTCGCGGTGCCGTCGATGGTGATGAAGTGGTGCTCGCAGGTGGACGAGAGGCTGATTTTGCCCACGCGGATCATCTCGTCGCACTGCATCTTGTTCGCGACCACCGTCAATTTGGGAAAATTCCGGTAGTCGAGTCCGCCGAAGATCTCGCTGACGTACATCTTGGCGATGCGCCGCGGCGTATCCGTCAGGCTGTCATCGCGCAGGTCGAGGCCCAGCACCTTCATGATCTCCGTGAAATGCGCCTGGATTCGCTGGCGCTTCTCTTCGGGGCTCAGGCCGCTCTCGACCATGGGGGTTTCCAGCCTGCGGGCCAGCAGGGCGTCGCGCACGGCGATCGCCTCGGGGCGCAGGGCGGTATCGGCTGATGGAGCACCCCGGCTGCGGAGGATTGGCATCTCGACGGGGCTGGCTGGAGCAAGGGCGACTGGCGGTGGGCTCATGCGGCTTTTCTCCCGATGTCACTGGTCCAGAGACGGGAGACCGTCGCGCCAGCGCGGCCTCCCCACGCCCTTTATTTCGCCGGCAGGAGCGCTTTTGGATTCGGGGGATGCGCTATTCGAGCCGTTCGCCGTCCCACTGGAGGGTCTGGCCGCTCTGCTCCATCGTCATCTTGTCGATGACCGCGATCATCCCGCGGATGCTGTCAACGGCGGTCACCGTCGACTGGCCGGGACTGGCCGGCTCCCCGTGGGTGAGAACCCGCCCCGGATTCAGCGTGACGACCTTGATGCCCTGGTTCTTCCAGCGCAGGGCGATCTCCTGCTGGATGGAGTCCAGTGCGGCCTTGCTCGTCTTATAAAGGCTGAAGCCCGGGACCGGAATGCCCCGCTTGCCCTTGCCCGTGGTGAGGGCCGCCATCACCTTGAGGTTGCCAGCCTTCACGTTGGGATAGAACGACTCCGACACCTTGAGCGGACCCATCGCATTGGTCCGGTAAAAGCGGTCGAATTCCGCGTAGTCGATGGAGCCGACCATCTGGCCCTTGTCCGGTCCCCGCATCAGGCCGGCGTTGTTGATGAGCACGTCGATGGGCTGGCCGGCGTACTTCTGGGCCAGCGAGTCAATGCCGGGATGGTCCAGGAGGTCGAGCGTCTCCACCACCACGTTGGGGTGACTGGCGGCGAATGCCACCAGTTCATCCGCCGCCTTGGGGTCGCGGGTGGCGGCGATCACGCGCCAGCCGAGTGCCTGGTACTGCCGGACAAACTCGAGGCCGATACCCCGGTTGGCGCCGGTCACGAGCACTGTGTGCGCGGGCGGCGATGCAGTCTCCGCTGCCGCAGCGGCCGGCAGGGTGAACAGCGCGACGGCGAGCAGCAGCCAGCGTCTTGTAGCGTTGACGGTCATCAGGCCATCTCCAGGTAAGGTCGGGTGAGTTCCTCGGAAACCGTCCACAGCTTCGCCGCCAGCTCGTCGTTCTCCATGTTGCCGCCCGGAAGAATCGGGTTGCAGTCCTTGAAGAAGTAGCCGTTGATCGTCGCCAGCGGGGGCCACGTGGCCAGGTACACCTGGGTCGCCGCGCCGGCCTCGACACTCTTCATGAACACCCAGCCAAACAGCCGCGCGGCGACGAGCTGGTACCAGGGCAAATAACGGCCCAGGTTGGTCATGATGACGCCCGGCTGGAGAGCGTTGGCCGTGACCCGCGTGCCGGCCAGGCGCCGCGCGAGTTCGCGCACGAACAGGTAGTTGGCCAGCTTCGACTGGCCGTAGGCCTTGCGCGGTTCGTAGTCCCGCTCGCCCGACAGGTTGTCGAATTCGATGCCCGCCGCCGGCGCCTGCTTGTACGCGCCGCTTGAGACGAATACGACCCGTCCCTGGGGCGCCGCCATCAGCCGGGGCAGCAGCCGCCGCGTCAGCAGGTAGTGACCCAGGTGGTTGGTGACGAAGTGGCGCTCGATGCCGTTGACCTGCTCGGCCGTCGGTACTTCCATGACCCCGGCATTGCACACGAGGATGTCCAGCGGTGTCCCGAGGGCGGATACCTGCGTCGCGCACGCCACCACCGAGGTGAAGTCGGTGAGTTCGAGGGCCAGCGGTGTCGTGCGGCCCTGCACGGAGGCGCAGGCTTCGGTCGCCTTCTCCAGGGTGCGGGCGGTGCCAATCACGTGGGCGCCCCGCAGTGCCAGGACTCGCATGCTCTCGTAGCCAAGACCCGAGTTGGCGCCAGTCACGAGTACCGTCCGCCCCGACAGATCCATGCCGGATGTGACTTGCTCAGCTGTGCTTTCCGCGTCGAAGGGTCCCAGCGGCACGCCCTCCGGCCGGGCCACGTCTGCCGATCCGCAGCCGCTTGCGGAGGCGGCGAGGGCGCCGGTGGCGATGGCGGCCGACCCGCGCAGGAGCAGGTCGCGGCGGTTCATGTCAGCAGGTACGGGCGGGTGAGTTCTTCGGAAACCTGCCAGAGCCTCGCCGCCAGCTCGTCGTTCTGCATCTGGCCGCCCGGCACCTCGGGATTGCAGTCGGCAAAGTAGCAGCCGCTGACAGTCGAGAGTGCGGGCGCGGTGGCCACATAGCAGGTGGTGGCAGTACCGGCCTCCACGTTCTTCATGAACGTCCAGCCGATCAGTTTGGCGGCCACCTGCTGCCACTTCGGGAAACTGCGGCCCAGGTTGGTCATGATTACGCCGGGGTGCACCGAATTGGCCGTGGTCGTCGTGCCCGCGAGATTCTTCGCCAGTTGCCGCACGTAGAGGTGGTTGGCGAGTTTGGACTGGCCGTACATCTTGTTGGGCTCGTAGCCCCGCTCACCGGAGAGGTTGTCGAATTCGATGCCTGCCGGCGGTGCCCACTGGTAGCCGCTGCTGGTGAGCACCACGACGCGCCCCTGTTGGGCCGCCTGCACCAGGGGCAGCAGCCGGTTGCCCACGATGAAGTGGCCCAGATGATTGGTGACGAACTGCTTCTCGAGGCCGTTGACCTGCTCCAGTTCCGGGAGTGCCATGATTCCCGCATTCAGGATCAGCATGTCGATCGGGACGCCCAGCGCCTTCACGGCGTCCGTACCCGCGACGATTGACGGAAAGTCCGTGAGCTCGATGGCCACGGGCGTCGTGTGCCCCTTGATGCCTGCGCAGGCCTCGGTAGCCTTTTCCATCGTGCGCGCGGCGGCGATGACGTGAGCGCCGCGGAGAGCAAGCACCCGCATCGTCTCGTAGCCGAGGCCGGAGTTGGCGCCCGTCACGAGTGCAGTCTTGCCCGTGAGGTTAATGCCCTCAACGACCTGCTCGGCTGTGGATTCCGCGCCGTAAGGGCCGAGCGGCACACCATCGGGTCGCACGATGGGCTGGTCGCCGCCGCCACTGCAGGCGGCGAGGGCGGTGCCTGCCGCGATAACCGTGCCCCCGGCCAGCAACTGGCGGCGGTTAATCGGTGCGGCAAGTCGGGGCATGGGTCGGTTCATCCAGGAAACTCGGCAATGCCCGACAGGGATTCCTTCTGGCCGACGTTGTTCCGGGCCACGATCATGGCGTCAGCCAGGCGGATCTTGACGATCTCGCCGGTGAAAAAGTTGCCGATGACGGCGTACTGGCCGTCCGGCGACGAGTTGACCGCCGCCCACCCCATGCCCTCGAGCGGGTAGTTGCGGATCACTGCGCCGGTCTTCGGGTCCATCACCAGGAAGCCTTTGCCGGTGCTGATGAGCAGGCGCCCGTCCGGCGCTGCGTTCATCACGAGCACCATCGGCACGTCCGGGCTCTTCGTGAAGTCCGCGAGGTCCGGCAGCTGCTTCTGGTTGGCGAGGTCGTACTGCATGACCCGCTTGCCCGTCTCCGAGACGAAGATCATGCGGGAATCGTTGTCCGCCAGGACCGTGCTGGTGACGGCCAGGAAGCCGAACATGCCGCCGTTGGGCTGGGTGGGGTATTCCTTGAGCAGCTTCCCGTCCGCGCGGTGGCGGAACACATGGCCGTCGCCGATGACATCCCGCCCCGGCAGGAGTCGGAACTTCGTGGTCACCGACGGGTGGCCCGTCTGGGTACCCATCATGTGCTCACCGAAATACAGGCTGCCGTCCTTGCCAAAGGTGACGCTCGAGTACATCCGGTCGGAAAACGTGCGAACCGGCTTCTGGGTGCCGTCCGGTTTGATCTCGACGACGGCCGGCGTGAGCTGGGAGAACGCCCACAGTGTCCGGTCCGGCGCGAACGTGAGGCCGCCCACCTTGTGCCGGGTGCCCTTGAGGTAGAGCTCGCCCTTCAGCTTGAGGTTCTCGTCGTACTGGATCAACCGCCCGGTGCCGCCATGATCGTCGGTGGGGTTGTCCATGATCGTGGCCGCCACGAGGATGTCGCCCTTCGCGAAGGGCTGCACGGTGCTGACGTATTTCGACGTTTCAGCGCGGGCTCCCGCCGTGACGAGGAGGAGGGTGGCGAGAAAAAAGGTGCTTGTGCGCATCACGTGGGGACTCCGTTCATTCATTCACTGATGTCGATTGTGCCGCCGGCGTTGTCCCCGATCAGCTCCGCGGTGGCCGTCGAGTAGACGTTGCGCACAGCGCCGTTGTTCCGGCCCACGACGCCGCCGACCGCTGACTTGCCCGTGACGGCGCCGGTGGCAAAGCTGGACCGGACGCGGCTCTGGGAATTGAAGCCGACCAGGCCGCCCACGTTGGTGCCGCTGCCCGTCACCGTGCCGGTGGCAAAGCTGTTCTCGACCAGCGCGTCGGTGTTCACGCCGACCAGGCCGCCCACGTTGTCGGCGCCAGTAACTGCGCTGCTCGCGTGGCTGTTCAATACCTTGCCCGTGGTGTTGAGGCCGACGAGGCCGCCCACACCCTTGCCGGCAGTCACGCGCATGTCCGCCGAACTGTCCCGCACGATGCCGTTCATGTCGCCCGCGAGGCCGCCGACCGCCGCCTGCCCGGTGACCTCACCGCGCACGTGGCAGTTCACCACCTGCCCGGCGTGCCCGCCGACCAAGCCAGCCGTGGCCAGCCGGCCGACGACTTTCACACTGGCCTTGCAGTCGGCCACGTAGCCGAAGTTGGCACCGACGAGGGCCCCGGTGCCGTGCAGGCCG
>JBDSWH010000051.1:0-4334 GCA_039926785.1 Gammaproteobacteria bacterium | reverse complement strand
CGGCACTGCCGCGCAAGTTGCCAGATTGCAAACCCGGTGCCTCTTGCGACGCGTGAACGGCCGGCGCAGAATCTGCGCGCCGCGGCATCCCCCCACGATCCAAGCTCCTTTAAATCCCCACAGCATGGCGAGTTCCCCCCTCAGGGTGTCGGCCGTCGTTGGCGCCATCGGTGTCGTGTATGGCGACATCGGTACAAGTCCCCTTTACGCGTTCGGCGCGGCGATCAAGGCGGCGGACGGCCTGTCGCTGGCGCTCGCCACCCTGGGATCGCTCTCGCTGATCTTCTGGAGCCTGGTCTTTGTCGTCGGGATCAAATACCTGCTGGTGGTCGTGCGGGCGGACAACGAGGGCGAAGGTGGCATCCTCGCGTTGCTGGCCCGGCTCGAACAACATTCATTCCGCTGGGGACGCCGGTCGCGCTACCTGTTGCTGGCGGGCGCGCTCGGCGCCGCGCTCTTTTATTGTGATGCCGCGATCACGCCGGCCATCTCAGTGCTCAGCGCGGTCGAGGGACTGGAGGTTCTCAACGCGAGCCTGGAACAGTATGTTCTGCCGCTGGCCGTCGGGATCCTGGTCGGCCTGTTCCTGATCCAGAGGTCGGGCACCCACAGCGTCAGCCGCTACTTCGGCCCGATCATGCTGCTCTGGTTCGCGGTGCTCGCTGTTACCGGCGTGCTGTCGATCATGAAGACGCCCGTGGTACTCACGGCGCTGAATCCGTTGTACGCCGTCGGCATGCTGGACCAGGAACCGACGCTGGCGCTCGCCATCGTCGGCGCCGTGTTCCTGGCCGTCACCGGCGCCGAGGCGCTGTACGCCGACATGGGTCATTTCGGCCGGCCTGCGGTTCGCGCGGCGTGGTTTGGGTACGTGTGGCCGGCATTGGTACTGAACTACCTGGGTCAGGGTGCCCACGCGCTTCGCGACCCGTCGAGTCTCGAGAGCCCGTTTTTCCGGCTCGTGCCGGAACCGCTGCTCGCTGCACTGATCGTGCTCGCCACAGCGGCGACCATCATCGCGTCTCAGGCCACGATCACCGGGGCATTTTCCGTTACGAGGCAGGCGGTCCAGCTGGACCTGACGCCACGGGTGGAGATCATCCAGACCTCAGCACGGGAAAGGGGTCAGATCTACGTGCCGGTGGCCAACTGGGTGCTGCTGTTCTTCGTCCTGATCATTACCCTGGGTTTCGGTTCGTCCGGGGCACTGTCGGCGGCCTACGGCGCGGCCGTGGCCGGCACCATGTTCATCACCACGTTTCTTGCCGCAACGCTGGCGCGGCTTGACTGGCATTGGCCGTGGTTCGCCATACTCATCGTTTTCGGTGCGTTTTTTGCCGTCGACGTCGTGTTCGTGGCCGGCAACATGACGAAGATTGCTGACGGTGCGTGGGTGCCGCTGACCATGTCGGCGGCGATCTTCCTCGTGTTCGTTGTCTGGCACGACGGCAGGGTGCGCCTTGCCGCCCAGCTGGATGCCAATGCGGTGCGGATGGCCGAATTGCCGCGGCTGCTCGACGGCACTACGCAGGTGGCAGGCACCGCGATCTTCCTGGCCAGCCGGCCGGACTCCATTCCAAGCGCCTTCCAGCGCAACCTGGAGCACAACCGGGTGGTCCACGAGAGTGTCGTGTTCCTGCACATCGATTTCCGGCGAGTGCCGAAGGTCGAGCCGGAAGTGCGACTGGAGATCGACACCCTGCGACCGGGTTTCTACTCGGTACGGGCGCACTTCGGATTCATGGAAGACCCGAACGTGCTGGAGATCATCCAGCAGTGCAACCGCCAGGGCCTGCGGATCTTTGCCCGGGACTACACCCTGTTCCTGGGCCAGCACGTGGTGATGCCGCTGGAGCAACGGCGCGCCCGGCGCTGGCAGCGCCAGTCCTTCGCCTGGCTCCAGCGCCGCTCCGTCGGCGCGGCGGAGTTCTTTGGCATGCCACTCCGGCGCGTCGTGATCCTGAGCACCGTCATCGAGATCTGAAGAGGAGCCTTCTTCAAGTTCCTTTCTTGAAAAGGCGGTCCAGCAGCTTGTTGACCGGATCCGCCGGCGGTGCTGCCGGCTGACCGTCCGCTGGAGGGGCCTCCTCCGCTGGCTTGCCCAGGCCCAGCTTGTCGCGCAATTTCTGCTCCAGCGATTGCCGCAGGGCATCCGTCGCGGCGGACTTCATCATCTTGCCAAGGTCGACACGGACTTTGGGGTCGGCGACCGGACCGCTGATCGTCAGCGGAATGCTGAAATTCACCAGGTCCTCGAGGCTGGTGTCATCGCCGAACACTGGCTTCTCGAACACGAGGGCCGTGAGCTTGCTGTCCAGCGTGGCTTGCGGAAGGTTCACGGAGGCGTCACCGGACACGCGCAGGAAGGGTATTTCTGCAGTGAACCGGTCCGTGCGGAGCTGACCGTCGTTGAGCTTGCCGGCCAGGTCAAGCAGCTTGATGGGCGTTTCCTCCGGTCCGGTGCGGGCCGGTGGTGCCAGTCGCCGGATCAGCGCCCGTGCCCGGCGGATCTCGTACCAGACGTCCATGCCTTTATATGTGCCGTCCGCCAGGGTGAAGGCCAGGTTGCCGTCGAGGTTCTCCAGCAGTTCATCGTCCGTGGCGCCGACGGCGGTGCCGGTCAGTTTCATGTTCATGGTGCCGGTGATGTTGCGGACGTCGGCGAAGTCCCCGATCAACTCCGCGAAGTCGACGCCGGTCATGGCCTGGTCCAGCACCAGCCGGGACTTGTCACCGGTCGCGTCGAGCCGGAATCCACCGCGCATCTTGCCGCCGTAGAGGCTGGCGGCCAGCGGCTCGAGGCGCAGGCGGCCGCCGTCCGCGGCCACACTCACATCGACATCAGCCATGTGGAGATCAGTGACGGTCAGCTGGCCGATGCGGGCGCGCCCCTCTACGTTCAGTGCGCGCAGCGTTGCCGTCGGAATGCGGGTAGGCGGATCCGCACGCTTGTCGGGGGCGCCCTGCTGGTCCGGAGCGGGAGCGTCCGGTTCCAGGTAGCGGTCGGCGTCCAGCCGGTCGATGGTCAGGTCGAACCGGGTTCGCGGCGTGGCCTTGCTGGCCGCCGGCAGGAGTTGCCGGGCGAGCGAGCCGGCAACCTTCGTGTCGTCGAGCACGATGGCGAGCTTCTCCAGTCCGGCAGACGCTTCCCGGAAAAACCACTCGGCCGACCCGGAGAGCCGCGTGAGGACTTTCGGATCGGCGGTCTTCGGCACAGCCGCCTTCAGCTCCGTGAGGGCCGCCCGGGGCGAGAACTCCGGGAAACGCAGGGTGCCGTGCAAATCATTCCGCGCGCCGAAGCTGCCCTTGCCGGTGATGTCCAGGTCGATGCCGGCCAAATTGGTCTTTGCAGTGAAGCCGCCGAAAGTTCCGGCGCCAGCGTCCACGTCATAGGCAAAGTCGGTGGCGCTCGCCTGGACGGCCGCGGCGCCGCCCGGCAGGTCGGCGTCTTTCAGCTGCAGTTCGGCCGTCAGTCCCGAGGCACGCAGCGTCGTGTTGTCGGCCAGTCGAACGATCAGGTCGGGCGCGCGCAGCGACCCGCCCAGTACCTTGAGCCCGGCCAGACCCCTGGTGTCGACCTCGCTCTCGAGGGCGCCGAGCGTCACTGTAGTGATGTCCCCATCAATGGCGACCCGGGTCTGCGCCTTCAGCCGGATCCCGCCACCCGAGTTGTCGGCCAGATCAGTGAGGCGGAATGACGTACTGAGGTCGAAGGGCTCACCGTCCCGCACGGGCCCGGTATCCAGCTGCAGGTTTTGCACCCGGTAGCGGCTGCCGTCCGCTTCGTCGCTGTACTCGACGCGGGCGTCCTTGATGCTGATGCCAGCGAGGTTGAACGCACCGATGGCGGGTGCATCGTCCTGACCGCCGCCCTCGGGCGCCTTGGTTGTGCTGTCGGTGAAGGTCCAGTTGTTGCTGCCGTCCTTTCGACCGACCAGGTTGGCCTCGAGCCCCTCGATACGCACGGTGCCGATCTGCAGTTCCCGGCGGGACAGGAGCGGCCAGAGGCGGATCGACAGCCGGGCCGATCCGACGGCCAGGAATGGCCCTGCGGCAAATCCCGGTGGATTACCGAGTGTGGCGCGGGTGACTTCCACCGCGCAGCAGGGAAAGAGCTTGAGTCCGACATCGCCGTCCAGCGCCAGGGTTCGGCCCGTGGCCTGCTGGACTCCGTCCGCGATCGCCGGCCGAAGCCGCTCCGCATCCACGAGCGTGGCAACGGCGACGGCCACCGCGATGCCGAGTACCAGCAGCAGGGCGATGCCCGCAAGCAACCATTTGAGGAGCGATTTCATTCCGAGGCACCGGGTTTGCAATCTTGCAATCTGGCGGCC
>JBDSWH010000050.1:0-4448 GCA_039926785.1 Gammaproteobacteria bacterium | reverse complement strand
CGATTTCAGCCTGTCCAACTGCGTGAATTCCGGAATCCGCCAGATCCTCGTTCTCACCCAGTACAAGTCCCATTCGCTGATCCAGCATGTCCAGCGTGGCTGGGGTTACCTGCGGGGCGAACTGGGTGAGTTCGTGCAGCTCGTTCCTGCACAGCAGAAGCTGGGCGAAATCTGGTACCGGGGCACCGCGGACTCCGTCTTCCAGAACCTGGATATCATCGATGCGTACGCGCCGGAACTGGTGCTGGTGCTGGCGGGCGATCATGTCTACAAGATGGACTACGGACCGATGATCGCCTTCCACGTCGAACGCTCCGCAGACATCACGATTGGCATGGTCCAGGTGCCGCTCGCCACGGCACATGAGTTCGGCATCGCGACCGTCGACGCGGAACAGCGCATCGTGGGGTTCAACGAAAAGCCGAGCGATCCGCAACCGATGCCCGGGCGTCATGACGCCGCCCTCGCATCCATGGGCATCTATGTTTTTGGTCGCGATTACCTGCGGCACGTGCTGGGCGCGGATGCGGACAACCCGGCCTCCGCTCATGATTTTGGCAGGAACATCATCCCGGCTGCGATCCAGGGCAGCAGGGTCTTTGCCTATCCGTTCCAGAGCGTCGAGACCCAGGCCCAGGCCTACTGGCGGGACGTTGGTACCGTCGATGCGTTCTACTCGGCAAACATGGAGCTGATTTTCGTCAGTCCGGAGCTGAACCTCTACGATGCCGATTGGCCCATCTGGACCTACCAGGAACAAACGCCCTGTGCGAAGTTCGTCCTGGACGAAGAGGGGCGCCGCGGCATGGCTATCAACTCCATGGTGGCCGGTGGCTGCATCATCTCAGGCGCCCAGGTCAGGGAGTCGCTGCTGTTCTTCGATGTCACGATCGACGAGAAATCGGACATCTACCGCTCCGTGCTCCTGCCCCACGTGACGGTTGGCAAGGGCTGCCGGATATCGCGGGCGATCATCGACGAGGGCTGCAGCGTGCCGGACGGGATGGTGATCGGCGAGCATCCGGTCCTGGATCGGGAGCGTTTTCACCTCACCGAGCATGGCGTCGTCCTCGTTACGGAGGACATGCTCCGCGCCGAGGCCGCCAGACCGGCGGCCAGACCGGCGGCCAGACCGGCGGCCAGACCGGCTCCGGCCGTGGCGGACCCCGTCCCCTGAGTCCGCAGTCAGCTTCGTGACAGCGTCTTTTCTCGCGGGCCAGCGCTGCGCCGGCGTCCTGCTGCATCCCACCTCACTGCCGGGTCCCTGGGAGGCTGGCGTGATCGGCAGCGATGCCTGGCGCTATCTCAATTGGCTCAAGGATGGCGGCTTCCGGCTCTGGCAGATGCTGCCCATCGGTCCGGTCGGCGACTCGCTGTCGCCGTACCAGATGACGTCGGCATTCGCCGGTAACCCCCGGTTGATTGATCCGGAGTCGGCGCCCCTCGCCGCCTGGCTGGCGGCACGGCCGGGGGGAGCCGTCGCGCCGCGGTCTGCTATGACTGGCAACTGGGACGCGCGCAGGCTGCTGCTGCACCAAGCCTGGCAGGGATTCTCCGCCGTCGGCACGCCGTATGAAGCGGCCCACTTCCAGGCCTACTGGCAGGCCCAGCGCGAATGGCTGTTGCCCTATGCCCTGTTCCGGGCCGGGCGCCGCCGGTTCGGCGAGGAGGGCTGGTGGACCTGGCCGGAAGACCTTCGCCGGCGCCGCCCCGAGGCGGTGTCCAGGCTGCTCAAGGAGGCTGCTCCCGAGATCCGCGAAATCGCCTTCGAGCAATGGATCTTCGACCGGCAGTGGTCGGCGCTGCGCCGCCGGGCCCGCGAGTACGGTATCCAGCTACTGGGCGACCTGCCCATCTACGTGGACCTCGACAGCGCCGACGTCTGGTGGCACCGGCGGCTGTTTCGTGTGGATGGCAATGGCAGGCCGGAGGCCGTTGCGGGCGTGCCGCCGGATTACTTCAGCGCCGAGGGCCAGCGGTGGGGGAACCCGCTCTACAACTGGGAGGCGTTGCGCGCGGAGGGTTTCCGGTGGTGGGTTGACCGCGTCAAGACGCAACTCCGGCGTTTCGACGGTTTGCGGATCGATCACTTCCGCGGCCTGCAGGCGTTCTGGGAAATACCCAGCGACTCTGTCAGTGCCCGGGTGGGCAGCTGGCACCTGGCCCCCGGCGCCGAATTGCTGGAAGCCATTGGCGCGGCGTGCGGGGGCCAGCCGTTGATTGCGGAGGATCTCGGCACGATCACTCCCGAAGTCACGGCGCTCCGGCGGCAGTTCGGCCTGCCCGGCATGCTCATCGCGCAGTTTGCCTTCGACGGTTCGCCCGACAACCCCTATCTGCCGGCGAATCACGTCGAGCAAGCCGTCCTGTACTCGGGTACCCACGACAACGACACAGTGGCGGGCTGGTACCGGAGCCTCGATCGGGCGGCCCGGGACTATGTTCACGGCGTCCTCGGGTGCGGTCCCGATGACATGCCCGACGCGCTCCTCCGTTCGGTCTGGCAGTCGCGGACCGACGCGGTGATCTTCCCGCTGCAGGATCTCCTGCGCCAGGGATCGGAATCCCGGATGAATACGCCGGGAACGACCCGCGGCAACTGGACGTGGCGCTTCAGCTGGCCGGTGGTGCCGGCCGGACTGGCGGCTGAATGCCTGCAGCAGGCCGGGGAATCGGGCCGCCAGTTGTGAGGCGGCTGTAGAGGGCTTCGTACAAGGGTGCCTGATGCCGCCAGGAAAAGTCCTCGGCCATGCCGCTCTGCTGAAGCACAGCCCACAGGTCTGGCTGGGCATACCAGGACAGAATCTGGTCTATTGCCCACCGGAGCCCCGCGCCGTCAGCGTGCTTGAAGATACTGCCGGTCCCGGACAGCGTCTCCGGGTTGAAGTGCCGCACCGTATCCTTGAGGCCGCCAGTCTCCCGCACGATGGGTACCGCGCCGTAGCGGAGGGCGTACATCTGCGTCAGTCCGCAGGGCTCATAGATGGACGGCACCAGGAAGGCGTCGGAACCCGCGAACACGAGCCGTGCAAGACGCTCGTCCTGCGCGTCGAAGTAGTGACACAGTCCGGGAAATTGCGCGGAGAGCTGGCGCAATCTCACCCCATAGCGTTCCTCGCCCTGGCCCAGCACCACAAGTTGCACGGCCCGGCGCTCCAGCAAGAGCGGCAACGCCTCGACGACCAGTTCGATGCCCTTTTGCTCAGCCAGCCGCGTCACCATGCCGAGGAGCGGGGCGTCCGGGACCGGTAGCAGGCCTGCGCGCGCAATTAGCGCCTGGCGGCAGGCCATCTTGCCGGCGAGTCGGGTCGCGTCGAAGTGGTCGGGGAGGGCCGGGTCGTTCGCCGGGTCCCAGGCCGAGTAGTCGACACCGTTCAATATTCCGACCAGCCGGTTCCGCCGCTGGCGGAGCAGAGGGTCCAGACCCTTGCCGTACTCCGCCGTGAGCACTTCTGCCGCGTGGCTGGGGCTGACGGTGGTTAGGGCGTCGGCGGCGACGATCCCGTCGCGGAGGAAATTGAGGTCGCGGGGAGTTGCCGTCGCTTGGACCGTCGCCGGGGCCACTGAGGGAAGGAGGCCAAGCTCCGGCGCGAGAGCGCCGGCAAATACGCCCTGGTAGCCGATGTTGTGGATCGTCAGTACTGAACTGGCTCCGCGCAGGGTTCGCGAGGAGCGGTAGCCCCCCGCGAGCAGCACGGGCACCAGGGCGGCATGCCAGTCATGGCAGTGAATGATGTCGGGCGACCACTGGAGCAGTTCGCACAGCCGCAACGCCGCGTGGCAGAGGAGGGCGAAGCGCCGCGCCTCCTGTTCCCCGCCACCATAGATTCCGCCGGAACCGAAAAATGGCGGCGAGTCGACGCGATACATGGTCGGCTCCCCACCCATCGACCCGGACAACTGCTGCAGCTCATAGCCGGGGTGGGAAGCGCCGAGGAGTACCGGGGACAGCTGCACGTCGCCCAGTGTGATCGCGCCGGGCGGAACGCCGGCGTAACCGGGGAACACGACACGGACGTCGTGGCCGTTGGCGACGAGCGCCCTGCTAAGTCCGGTGACCATGTCCGCAAGGCCACCCGTCTTGGCAAACGGCGCGTACTCGGCGGTCACCATCAAGACGCGCATGGCAATTGACTGGCGAAATCATGGTGGAAAAAAAAGACCCTGCCGGGGCAGGGTCTCTGGACTCGAGCCGGCGTGCTCACCGTCAGAAGGTGTAGATACCCATGAGCTGGGCGTTCCAGACCAGATCCGTGGTGTCCACGTCGTAGTAGTTGAATTCGACCCGCAGGCTGAACGGTGAATCGGTCCTGAAACTGACGCCCATGGCAGCGGCCAGGCCCGTGTCGTCGCCACTGAAGGTTACGGGATCATTGCGGGGGCCAATGGGGGGAACCGGGGGGGGTGGTACCGGATCGGGCACGAAGGCCTGATTGCGCTCGAGGCCG
>JBDSWH010000049.1:0-4994 GCA_039926785.1 Gammaproteobacteria bacterium | reverse complement strand
GGACCTGGTGGTCGGCGGGGCAACCGGCGGCGCCGATGGTCCCACCGAAATACGGGACGCCCGCTCGGGACATGTGGTCCGGCCGGGCTGAACGACTCGGGACGATCAGAGACTGTAAATATTATGTCGATATACTGCTGACTGGCCGACAACTACGTCCCGCCGGCGGGGGCGTGTTAGTCTCCCCGCTTAATAAAAACGGCTAAGCCTCTGCCGGGTAATAAGAAACGACGGGCCCAGAGTGCGAGCAAATCACCCCCTCCATCCACTGACACGCCTGGGCCTGGCACTGGCCGTGCTGGCCACTGCCGTGCTCGCTACGGCCGCGCAGGCGACGCCTGCGGAAGACCGGGCGGTGGCGGGCGGGCGGCTCAAACCGCTGTCCGCGGGTCCCGCCGACGGCGCGACCCGGGTCTACATCGTCCAGTTCCGGGCGCCGCCGGCGGTGGCCGAACCGACCCTGCGCCAGGACTCGGGACTCGAGGCCATGGAGGCCACCGGAGCCCCGGTCGCAGAGTCAGACCAGCGGCGGCGCCCCAGCGCCACGAACGCGCGGCACAAAGCTCAACACCGCCGGCGCTTCGATGCGGGAGCCCCGGCCGTCCGCCGCTACGCAGACCGTCTCACGGCGACCCACGACGCGGCACTCGCCACGGTGGGGGCCGGCAGCGACAAGCTCTACAGCTACCGGTATGCGTTGAACGGCTTTGCGGCGCGCCTGACGCCGATCCAGGCCCGCAAGCTGCAGGCGCGCAAGGATGTCCGGAACGTCTGGGAAGACCACCCCAAGTACGTCGAGACCAACAGCAGCCCGAGCTTCCTCGGCCTGATGGACGCCAATGGCGGGTTGCGCCGGGACCTGGGGCTGCGTGGCGAGGACATCGTCATCGGCGTCATCGACAGCGGCATTGCGCCGGACCATCCGAGCTTCAGCGACAAGGAAGCCGCCAAGCGGCCGCGGCTCTGCAGGTCCGGGTGGGGGCAGTCGTCACTGCTCGGGCTCTGGCTGTGCCAGCGCTACCGGAACAAGCCGGACACACTCGTCTACAGTCCGTTGCCGGGCTGGACGGGTGTGTGCGAGCCCGGCGACCGCTTCCTCACCACCTACTGCAACAACAAGCTGATCGGCGCGCGGTATTACAACGAGGGGTTTCTCGAGCAATTCGAGTTGGACGAGAACGAGTTCCTGTCGCCCCGGGACGCTGACGGCCACGGCACGCACATCGCGTCCACTGCGGCCGGCAACTTTGTCGACGCCACGCTGGCCGGATCGTCAGTGGCCAGGATCAGCGGCATGGCGCCCCGGGCCCGCGTCGCGGTGTACAAGGCGTGCTGGCTCGAACCCGGAAAGCTCCGGGGCACCTGCAGCACCGCCGACCTGACCAGCGCCATCGATGAGGCAGTGGCGGACGGCGTCGACATCATCAATTTCTCCGTGGGCAGCGACAACGGGATCACCGATCCCGATGACCTGGCGCTACTGAAGGCCGCCGAGGCAGGGGTGCTGACGGTGGCCGCGGCGGGCAACGAGGGGCCGTCACTGCGCACGATCAACTCGCCGGCGGCGGCGCCCTGGGTACTGGCGGTGGGCGCGTCGAGCCGGCGTGGTGACCGGTTCCGCGCGGCGATCCGCGTGAACAGCCCGGCCACGGTCAAGAAGGACTATCCGGCCGTCGAGGCCGCCTTCACGCCGCGGCTCCAGGACGTGGGTCCACTGACCTTCCGGTTGATCGTCGCGGACGACGACATCATTGGCAACTTCGACGGCGTTGAAGGGAGCACCTTCGATGGCTGCGAGACGCTGGTGAACGCGGCGGATATGGAGGGGCAGATTGCCCTCGTCCAGCGCGGCGGCTGCGAGTTCGAGATCAAGATCCGCAACGCCGAGGTCGCCGGCGCCAAGGCCGTCGTGGTCTTCAACAACCAGGGCGAGCCGGTACTGATGACCGGTGGCCGCAACTCCGTGGGCATTCCGGCCTTGATGATCGGCCAGGCCGACGGGCAGTTGCTGCTGGAAAGGCTGGTGGACGAGGATCCGGTGGAACTCACTTTGGACAGCAGTATCTTCCTGACCGTCCGGGACCAGGGCAACCAGATTCAGGGCTTCTCGTCGCGTGGACCCAGCGAGTGGGAGCCCGATGTGCTCAAGCCCGACCTCACGGCGCCCGGCGTGGATATCCTCGCCGGCCACACGCCGGACGTGGCGAACAACGTCCAGGGCGAGCGCTTCCAGTACCTCTCGGGGACGTCCATGGCGGCGCCCCACGTAGCGGGTGTCGCCGCGCTACTGAAGGAGGCCCACCCGGACTGGAGTCCCGCGATGCTCAAGTCGGCGCTGGTCACCACGGCGCGCCAGGACATCCGGAAGGAAGACAACAGCACACCGGCGGACCCCTTCGACTTCGGTGGAGGCCACCTGGTGCCCAACCTGGCAGTGAAGCCGGGTCTCGTGTACGACGCCGGCACCAGCGACTACGACGCCTTCCTCTGCGGCCGCGGCGAGCCGCGCCTGAACGTGGATTGCGCAGCGCTAGAGGCCGCCGGCTTCCCGACCGGCGCCAGCGAACTCAATCAGCCGTCGCTGGCCATCGACGAGCTGATCAAGTCCCAGGTCGTCCGGCGGCGGGTGACCAACGTGGGCGCGGCCGGTAATTTCGTCTCCACCGTCGACGCACCGGCCGGCATCGACGTTGAGGTGACGCCACCGGTGTTATCCCTGGCCGCCGGCGAAAGCGCCAACGTGGACATCAGCGTGGCCACGGACGGCGGCGTCTACGATCAGTGGCAGTTCGGTTCACTGACCTGGACCGGCGGCGGCGCGACCGTGCGTTCCCCGCTGGCGATCCGGTCGCTGCCTTTCGCGGCGCCGGTTATCGTCCGGGGCGCCGGTGCTTCCGGCAGCGCCGACGTGGCGCTGCGCGTGGGCTACTCGGGGCCCTACGAAGCGGTGCTGAGCGGCCTCGAGGCCACCGGGCAGAGCCAGTCCGACGAGATCCAGTCGCTCCTGACCAACAGCGTGTCGGAGGACCCCGATAACTTCTACGAGTTCATCCAGCCGACCGCGGGCACGCCGCCCGACAGCGTGCGCCGCATTCCCCTGGTGGTGCCAGCGGGCACCCGGTACCTGCGGGTGGCCCTGTTCAAGCAGAACAGCAGTCCCGGCGCGGACCTGGACCTGTACCTCTACTCCTGCCCGGGCTTCGGCACCTGTACCGCCGAAGCCGAGCCCAGCGTCGAGCGCGGCTCCGACGAGGTAATCAACCTCATTCCGGCCGAGGGCGAGGAGTTCATCACGGCGGGCGAGTACTACGTGGACGTGCACGGCTACGAGGCGCCGACCGGCGTCGCGACCTTCCGTCTCTTCGTCTGGACCGTTGGCGCGGACCGGGGAAATGCCCTCGTCGAGGCGCCCTCCAGCGTGACGGCCGGAACCGACGACACGGTGTCGCTGAACTGGCAGGGCCTGGAGCCCGGCCGGTACCTGGGCCTCATTACCCACACTGATGGCAGCACGGCCCTGGACCAGACCGTGATCGAGATCACCGCTCCCTGAGACGGCCCCCGCCCATACTTTCCGCGGGCAGCGTTGATTTGGGGTGCGGAGCATGACCACGGATTCCCGGACCTTCCAGTTCGTGCAGCAGCTGGCGGCCAACCTCAAGCCGGAACTGGACCTGCCCGCGTTTCCCCAGGTGGTGCGCCAGTTGCAGATCGCATTGGTCAGCGACAAGACGACCATCAAGGACATCGTCAGCATCATCAGCTCGGAGCCGGTGCTCTCCGCGCGGTTCATGCAGATGGCAAATTCCGCGGCCATGAACGCCGCGGGCACGCCCGTGGCCAGCCTCAGCAACGCCGTGAACCGCCTCGGCTTCAACCTGGTCAGGACCGTCGCCACGGCCTTCGCGCTTCGCCAGTTGAGTCGCGACTCCTCGCTGGGGGCAATCCGCCCCGACCTGGAGCTCGTGTGGAAAACCAGCAACGAGGTCGCGGCGATCTGTTACGCCGTCGCCAAGCAGGCCTTCGGGCGCCAGCCGGACGAAGCCATGATGGCGGGCCTGCTGCATTCAATCGGCAGGCTCTACATCCTGCTGCACGCCCACCAGAACGATCCCACGCTGCGCGACGACCCCGCCTTCGCGGCCACCCTGGAGACCTGGCAGCCGATCATCGGCAAGGCGATCCTGGAATCCTGGGGTCTGCCCCAGCGCATCTGCGACGCGGTGGAGAACCAGGACTACCTGCTGGACGGCGGCTCCGCCGACCTGGAACCGCTCACACGACTGCTGTCGGCGGCCAAGCTGCGCTACCGGCTGGATGCAGACCCGGACCTGCGGGCGCTACACCCGGAAGCGGAGTTGCTGCTGAACTCCGTGAACCTGGGCAAGGGGTCCTTCATGGACCTGGTCGCCGTCAGCCAGGCCGACATCGCCAGCATGCAGCAGGCGTTGGCAGCCTAGCGCCGGTAGACAACGAGTCCGACCAGCGCCACGGCACTGAAGGCCGCGCCCACGAGAAAGGTTGCTGGGGCGCCGAAGCGGTCCCACACCACGCCGGCCAGTGCGCTGGCTAGAAACAAGCCCACGCCCGTCACCATGCTGAAAAACCCAAAGGCGGCGCCGGCCCGCGCCGCGGGAACCGCATCGGCGACCAGCGCCGACAGGAGGCCCTGGGTCAGTCCCATGTGCAGGCCCCAGAGTGCCGCCCCGATCAGCACTGCCGCGCCGCCGGTCGCTCCCGCAAGCACGATGTCAGCGGCAATGAGCACGGCCAGGCCTGCCGCCAGCAGGGTCCGCCGGGACCAGCGCCGCTCCGCGAGGCCCGTCGGGTAGGCGGAGAGTGCATAAACGAGGCTCATCACCAATAGGATGGCCGGCGCCCAGGCAACGGGCAGGCCGGCTTGCTGGCCGCGGAGCACGAGGAACGCCTCGCTGAAACGGGCAAGGGTGATCACAGTGCCCAGGGCCAGAATCATCCAGTAGCGACGACCGAGC
>JBDSWH010000048.1:0-3657 GCA_039926785.1 Gammaproteobacteria bacterium | reverse complement strand
AGCTCGAAGATCGCCTGCCGGCTGTAGTGCTTGTTGCCCCCGAACAGTTCGTCGCCACCATCACCGGCCAGCAAGTGGGTCACCCCACGCTCCTTTGCGATGCGCGCGCACCAGTAGGTCGGCACGGCGGAGGAGTTGCCGAAGGGCTCGTCGAACGCGGCGGCGAGCGCCGGGATGGCCTCGGTGACGTCAGCGGGTTTGACCGTCAGCTCGACGCTGTCGAGATTGAAACGCTGCGCAGCGAGCCGGGCAAAGCCCAGTTCGTTGTACTCCTCGGCCTCGAAACCAATCGAGAAGGTGCGCGTCGGTCCCGGACTGACCGCCGCCAGCATCCCTGCCACGGAGGAGCTGTCCAGGCCCCCGCTGAGGAAGGCACCCACGTTGCCACCCGCACTGGCTGCCCGCCCGACGCTGTTTCGCAGGGCGTTCCTGAGTTCCTCCTTGAGGGCTTCGGGACTCGCGTCAGTGCCGGTCGCAAACCGTGGCTGCCAGTAGGAGCGGACGGTCGTCCGGCCACTCTCGTGGAGCAGGCAGTGTGCCGGCCGCAGCTTGCCGACGCCGGTGTACACGGTCCCCGGGCTGGGCACCATGTGAAAGTGGAGGAAGTCGAAGAGGGCCTGGCGGGACACGCCGGCGGCGATGGCCGGGTGCCTGGCCACGTCCAGTGGCGAGGTGCCAAAAACGAGCAGCCCGCCGGGCGCCTTTGCCCAGGCCAGCGACCCGACTCCGCTACGGTCCACGGCCAGCAGTACACGACTGGCGGCGGAATCCACGATCGCCAGGGAGAAGTGACCGCGCGCGGTCTCCAGCAGCTGCATTCCGTGCCGACGGTAAGCGGCGAGAACCGCGTCACGAATCTCCTCAGCGGTTCGTCCGGGCCCCGAGGTGCCGTCCCACCAGGGCCTGCCGGTGACAAAGACCTGAACGTCCGAGTGGGATTGGCGTCCTTGCGCGGGGTCGGAACCAACCCTATGCTTTGGGCCTGCCGACGGGAAAGTCTCTAGAAATCTGGACATAAGCGTGCATTTTTGAGCATGCGAAGAAGACTGTCCACCAACGTCGTCCACAATCTGTCACTCAACCTCGGTTTCGGGAGGCCCCACGCCGGATGAGCGTCGCCGCGAGCATGTTTTGGATCGGTATTGGCCTGCTGGCCTGGGTCTACGCCGGATATCCGGTGTTGCTGTGGTTGCTCCGGTTTGCCGGCGTGCGGCGGCCTGTGCGCACAGCCCTTATCGAGCCCCGGGTCACCCTCGTGATCTCCGCGTACAACGAACGCGCGGTGATTGCCGAAAAACTGGCGAACTGCCGGAGCCTCGACTACCCCGAGCACAGGCTGGAGGTCATCGTGGTGTCCGACGCCTCGGATGACGGCACCGACGATGTGGTGCTGGCGGCCGGTCCGCCGTTCAGCCTGCTGCGCATGGAAAATCGCGGCGGGAAGACGGTAGGGCTGAATGCGGCATTGCGTGCGGCCAAGGGCGACGTGGTGGTGTTCTCGGATGCCAATGCCCTGTACGAGCCGGATGCGCTGCGCATGCTCGCCCGGAATTTCGCGGACCCCAGCGTCGGTTCTGTGACCGGTGAGTCGCGCTATGAGATCGGGGCGGACGACGCCTCCACGGAGAGCGAGGGCACTTACTGGTCCTACGAGATCTGGATCAAGGGGCTTGAGAGCAGCCTCGGGTCGGTCGTTGGCGGGGACGGCGCCATCTATGCGATCCGCCGCGGGCTGTACCGGGATCTGGCGCCCGGTGACCTGTCAGACTTCGTCAACCCGCTGCAGATCGTTGCGCAGGGCTACCGCAATGTCTACGAGCCGGCCGGGATTTCCTGGGAGGGCGGCGCCGAAGGTTACGGGGCGGAATTCCGCCGCAAGGTCCGTATCGTCAATCGAGCCTGGCGGGCGACTTTCAAGATGCGGTCCCTTCTGAATCCGCTGCGTTCCGGCTTTTTCGCCATCCAGTTTCTGTCGCACAAGGTTCTGCGCTGGCTCGTGCCCTGGCTGATGATTGGCGTGTTCGCTGCAAATCTGCTGCTCGCGGGGTCCTCACCGCTCTATGTGCTTCTCCTCGTTGGTCAGGTCCTGTTTTACGTTCTCGCCCTGGCGGGCCTCCTGCTGGCGGGTGGTACCGGCCTTCTGGGCCGCCTGACGTCAATCCCGTACTATTTCTGCCTGGTGAACCTGGCCAGCCTGGTGGCCCTGGTCGAAGTCTTCGGCGGCAAGGAATACCGCACCTGGTCCAGCTCCCGGCCGGATGCGGCCACCGGTTCAGCCGCCGTCCCCTGAGGAATTGATGCATGTCCGAATTGCCTGCCGTCCGCGACATCCTGCGTAACACCCTGCAGCTCGGCACGCGCGCCGACGCCTTCGGTGCAGCGACGCCGCTGCTCGGCCACGTGGCCGAACTGGATTCCATGGCCGTCGTGGCCGTGCTCACAGCCATCGAGGAGCACTACGGCATCGCCGTGGATGATGGCGATCTCTCCGCTCAGGTCTTCGAAACGGTCGGCACCCTCACCACCTTTGTCGAAAGCAAGATCAGCTGAGTGGCCGGCGGCACGTTCCTGCCTGCGCCAAATGGCGACATCTACGTCGCCCGCTGGGTTCCGGACCGCGAGATAACCGCGACCGTCCTGATTGTTCCCCCGTTTGCCGAGGAGATGAACAAGTGCCGGCCCATGCTGGCTCTCACGGCCCGCCTGCTGGCCCGCGAAGGCTTTCAGGTTTTGGCGCCGGATCTGGTTGGTACCGGGGATAGCGCCGGAGAATTCCGGGACGCGCGACTGGACCACTGGCGGGCCGATCTCGCCACCGTGGCCGATTGGGCAGCCCGGGACGGCGCGCCGGTGACCCGTCTCGTCGGTATGCGCTTCGGCGCACTGCTTGCGCTGGAGCTGGCTGCCAGCCTGCCCGGTCCGCTACGTATTGCCCTGTGGCAGCCGGTCGCCTCCGGGCAGCTGCAACTCACCCAGTTCCTGCGCTTGCGGGTAGCCGGTGCCTTGCTGGCGGGTGCCATACTGGAAGGTGGTCGTGCGGCGGAGAAGGGCGCCGAGTCGGTGGCGTCGCTAACCGCAGAACTCAAGGCAGGCAAGGTTTTCGAGGTGGGTGGCTACGAGCTCAGTCCCGGACTCGCGGCGGACCTGCAGGGCCCGGAGATTCGCCAGCTCGCGCCGCCGCCGGACACCAGCCTTCGCTGGTTTGAAGTCGGCGCTGGCGAATCGCCGGAACTGTCCCGGGTCGCCGCGGATCGCCTGCGGGACTGGGTCGCTGCCGGAGTGCCGGCGGAGGGAATCGCCCTTGCCGGTGACTCCTTCTGGAACACCGTCGAGTTGACGACTTGTCCCGCGCTTGCTGAACAGACGGCTCGTTTCCTGGCATCAGCCGCGTGAGCGGGCCAGCCAGTACCTCCGAGCGGGTCGTGACCTTCACCTGCGAGGGCGACACCCTGATCGGGATCCTTCACGAGGCCCTGGTGCCCGCCACCCGCGGAGTGCTGATCGTCGTGGGCGGGCCCCAGTACCGCATCGGCAGCCACCGACAGTTCGTCCTGCTGGCCCGCGACCTCGCCCGCCAGGGAATCCCGATTCTGCGCTTCGACTACCGGGGGATGGGCGACAGTGACGGCCGTTTTCGCGGCTTCGAGCACGTGTCCG
>JBDSWH010000047.1:0-5939 GCA_039926785.1 Gammaproteobacteria bacterium | reverse complement strand
CGTCGGCCGCCACGACCAGGATCACGATGTCAGTGACCTGCGCGCCGCGGGCGCGCATGGCCGTGAAGGCGGCGTGGCCCGGGGTGTCGAGGAACGTAATGGGTCCCTTCGGCGTCTCAACGTGGTAGGCACCAATGTGCTGGGTGATACCGCCCGCTTCACCGGAGGCCACCTTCGTGCGCCTGACGTAGTCCAGCAGCGAGGTCTTGCCGTGGTCCACGTGGCCCATGATCGTGACGACGGGCGGCCGTGCCACCGCCTCACCGGCATCCTCCTCGGTGACGGGGATCAGCGTCTGCTCGAGATCGGAGTTCTGCACGAGCTTGGCCGTATGCCCGAGCTCCTCCACTACAAGCACGGCAGTGTCCTGGTCAATGGCCTGATTGATTGTTGCCATGACGCCCAGCTTCATGAGCGACCGGATAACGTCATTCGACTTAATGGCCAGCCGTTGGGCGAGCTCGCCAACCTTGATGGTTTCCGGAATCAGAATTTCGCGAATGACAGGGGCCGTCGGTCGCTCGAACCCGTGGCGCCCGGAATCGCCTTGCACGGAAACAGAACGACGACGCGCTGACTTCTTCTTCTTGCGGCGGCCGCTGACATCGGCAGCAACGTGCAATTCCTGTCGCCCCACCACTGCCGGTTTTTCCTCCCGAACCTCGTCCTCGGTGACACTGACAAGCTCTTCGACAACTTCCCGGCGGACGTCGCGCTTGCTGGCAGCATCCTTGCGGGCCCGGGTCTCGGAATCACGCTTGCGAATCTCGTCCTGGGCGCGATTCTTTTCCCCGTCCTTGAGAGCCTGGTCGGCGGCGCGCCGGACCTCCTCCTCCGCCTTGCGGCTGGATTCGGCATCTGCCACTTCCTTCTCGCGCTTTTCCCGCTCCGCCCGTTCGACGGCGTCACGGTCTGAGCGTTCCTTGTCGATCTTCGCCTGCTCCTCCTGGCGCTGCCGGTCGAGCTCGTCCTGCTGGACCTTGTTCTCCTGTTCCAGGACGTCACGATTCACGTAGGTGCGCTTGCGCCGCACCTCGACGGTCACGGTCTTCGCCCGGCCCTGGGCGCTGGCGACCTTGATTTCCGACTGCGAACGCCGGCTAAGGGTGATCTTGCGCGGAGAAGCAGCTGCTGTGCCTTCATCATGCCCGTGGGCACGTCGAAGGTGGGTCAGCAGTTCGCGCTTCGCGTCGTCGCTGATTACATCGTCGGCACCACGGACGGCGATCCCGGCTTCGTCAAGCTGGGTCAGCAGCTTTTCAACCGGGATCTTCAGTACGTCAGCGAACTGGGCAATAGTCACGTCCGACATAGAGATACTCCGCGAGGTGCCGGGAGACGGGCGGTCAGCCCGCCGCCTCCTGCTGGTCGAACCAATGGGCCCGCGCGGCCATGATCAGCTTTGCGGAACGCTCGTTATCCAGGCCTTCGATACCTTCCAGGTCATCGATGGCCTGCTCTGCCAGATCGTCGCGCGTGCGGATCCCCCGGGCGGCCAACCTGGCCGCCAGCGCCGCATCCATGCCGTCCAGACTCAGCAGGTCTTCAGCCGGCGGCGCCTTGTCCACGGTCTCCTCGCTCTGGATCGCCTGCGTGATCAATACGTCACGCGCACGATTACGCAGCTCGTCCACGATCCCCTGGTCGAACTCCTCGATGCCGAGCAGCTCGTTGGTGGGCACGTACGCCACTTCCTCGATGCTGGAAAATCCTTCCTGCACCAGAATCAGGGCGACGTCCTCATCCACGTCGAGTTTCTGCATGAACAGCTCAAGCAGGGTGCGGGACTCCTTCTCACTCTTCTCCTCGGCCGCCGCCTCCGTCATCACGTTGAGTTCCCAGCCCGTGAGCTCGCTGGCAAGGCGGATGTTCTGGCCGCCACGGCCAATGGCCTGCGAAAGCTTGTCCTCCTGGACGGCCAGATCCATGCTGTGCTTTTCCTCGTCGACGACGATGGAGCTGACATCTGCCGGGGACATGGCATTGATGACGAACTGGGCCGGACTCTCGTTCCACAGGATGATGTCCACCCGCTCGCCGGCCAGCTCGTTGGATACCGCCTGTACCCGCGAGCCGCGCATGCCGACGCAGGCGCCGACCGGATCGATGCGCCGGTCATTGCTCTTGACGGCGATCTTGGCGCGGAGGCCAGGATCCCGGGCAGCGCCGAGAATCTCGATGAGTCCCTGGCCCACCTCGGGCACTTCAATCTTGAAGAGCTCCAGAAGGAACTGGGGCGACGTCCGGGTCAGGAACAACTGGGGACCCCGGGGCTCCGAACGAACTTCCCGCAGCAGCGCCTTGATGCGGTCCTGCGGCCGCACCGGCTCGCGCGGCATCATGTTTTCGCGGGGGATGAACCCCTCGGCGTTGGCACCCAGGTCCACGAAGACGCCATTGCGGTCGACCCGCTTGACGACCCCCGACAGCAGCTGGCCCACGCGCCCCTGGAACTCCTCGACAACCTTCTTCCGCTCGGCTTCGCGCACCTTCTGCACGATCACCTGCTTGGCCGTCTGGGCGGCGATCCGGCCGAATTCCACCGACGGAATCGCCTGTTCGACGTACCCACCCGGCTCGGCCTTCGGGTCGACGTCGGTGGCATCGATCATGCGCAATTCGCGCTCGGGGTTCTCGAGCTCGGTGGATTCGTCGGCGAAGACCTTCCAGCGCCGGAACGTGTCGTAGTCGCCGGTGCCCCGATCAATACTGACCCGCACGTCCACGTCGTCGCCGTAACGCTTGCGCGTTGCGGACGCCAGCGCCGACTCGAGCGCATCGAAGATGATTTCCTGGTCGACGCCCTTCTCGTTGGAAACGGCCTCGGCCACCATCAGAATTTCTTTGTTCATAAATCTGCCTGCCTTCAGAACTCCGGCACCAGCCGGACGACTTCCAGATCCTCCATCGGCAACGCCAGGTCGGCATCCTCGACCCTGATCGTTACCGTCGTACCACTCCGTCCAACGAGCGTTCCGGTAAAACGCCGTCGGCCATCCACAACCTTGCGCAGGCGCCCCTGCACGACCTGGCCCGCGAACTGGTCAAAGTGCGCTGGCTTCGTCAGCTTCCTGTCCAGCCCCGGTGACGAAACTTCGAGGTCATAGTCCCGCACTATCGGGTCTTCGACGTCCAGCAGGTTGCTGACCTGCCGGCTGACCGCTTCGCAATCCTCGACCCGTATGCCCTCGCCACGATCAATAAACAGTCGCAGTACGCCCCGGCGACCACTGAAATTCAGCTCGAGGTCCACGAGCTCGTAGCCCAGGGCCTCCACCGCCGGCTCCAGCAGCGCGACCATCTGCGCCTGAGTCTTGCTCATTTCTGCCCGTCACCCGGCCTGCAAGTCGTACAGGAAAGCCAAAAACAAAAAATGGGCCATAGGCCCACTGATGCTGCTCTCCCGCTCGCGACGCGCCAGGTGATGGCAACCGCCCCGCCCTGAGGACAGCTGCCGTGGACCCTAATCACCGGCGCCGCAAAACAAAATAGCCCCGTGCGGGGCTATTTCTAGCTGATCATTGGCAGCGGGGGCCTGCGTTGGCGACCGTTTGTTTCGGCTGCCGCAGCACTCATGCCCTGATCTGGCCACCCGTCGTCTGGCCGGACCCGCTTCGTGGGGCCGGATTCTAGCCCGCCGGGCACCGCCCCGTAAACCCGTTGGCCCGGCTAATGCGTCCGCCCGTAACCCTTAAGGGTAATGCGGCGCTTCATGCCTGCTTGCTCGGCGCCTGCCCCCTCACGGGCTCTATCAACCGGGGCTCGTTGTTCTTCGGGGAGTTCACCACCGTGCTGACGGCATGGCTGAGCTTCGGCGGGATGCCCTTGGCCCAGAACGGAACGAGGCCCCCAGCGCAGGAGGTCGCACGAGCGCCCGCCGTCGTGCGCCCGGATGACCGGCACTAGCCGCGTGGGTGCCACGTTATAGCTCTCGAAGACGAGGGGGGATCTTCAGGAGCGTGAATGGCCGCGCCCAGGCTTCTTCAGCCTTCGAGACGTACCGGCCACACAAATTTGCCCATCCTCGCTCCGTTGCGGACGGGGGCAGCAGTATCCACGGAGGTATCCACCATGAAGGCGAAGCAGTAACCGCACTGAAGACCTGCCCCGGACAGCCCCTTTCAAAGTGAGCCGGCTCAGAGGTAGGCTTGCCCGTCCTGCTTCACAAGGAGTTTGCCATGCAACGCACGCTAGCAGTCCTCGCACTGGTCTTCCTGGCCGGATGCGACAGGACTCCCCCGGCGCCAGCGCCGTCCCCCCCGCCTGACGACAAGCCCAGCGTTGAACTGAAGCTGGATACAGACAACGGCGCCGTCGAGTTCAAGAAGGACCAGGGTGCCGGCGGCGGAGACGTGGACGTCCGGATCAAGACCGAATAAGCGCTGCCAGGAGAGGTGTGTCCGAATCACCCAAGTGGGTAATCCCGCAGTTGGAATCGCCTCTAGTCTGGCGGGGATCTGCGTGCCTCTGTATCAGTGCAGTAACGGCCGAAGGGCAAGAATTTCACCCACCGGCGCACCCTCCCGCATCAACAGATCAATCTGCTCCTCCAGCACTGGGTCGCACTTAGCGAACTCGAGCAGCTCGCGAAAGGCCAGGTGGTCGGGGTTGGGTTTCATGAGGGCAGTCTCCCCGCCCGCCGAGTGAGGGATCCAGCGGCCAGTCTGTGGTTTTCGACGCGGTTTTGTCCTGTCACCCGCTTGTGTGACGTGCGTCGCTACGTTTGGGTATTGGGCGGGCGTTTGGTGGAGACCGTTGGCGTGCTGCTGGAGGAGCAGGTCCAGAGCCATGAAAGTTGGTAGCGGGGGCTCGCTTTGAGAATCGCCGGGGCAATACCGGTTGCGGCCGCCGGTGTTCCGGGGTTAGTGACGGATAACTCGGGTGGGCGCGTATTCTGATTTTTCTCAAGCTTCTTCGGCGCGGCGGCGGCTTGCTGGAAGCGGTGGGATTTGTCGCGGGAGATGCCGAGATCAGTCAGAGTGGCCGACGACGAGGCTATGAGTACGGGGTCGGGAGCCGCATCTACGCTGGCGTCATATCCGATGATGGCGACGTCGCTTACGCTGGGCGCCAAGCGCCGATCTCCTCCAGACTGAGGACATGCGCGTAGATCTACCCTGTGACTCGATGGAATCGTTGCGCGCTGGTCCCGGTTTTAAGGCGAGAGAGCGACCAACAGCGACTACGGAACGCCTACGATGAACGGCACCGTGACGGTAGATCCGCCGCCGTTGATCTGCAGCCTTCCGAACACTGAATGGCCGCTAACGAAGGTGCCATCGGTATCGGCGCGCACAGTCCAACGCATCGTATAAGTCGGAAGGCTGCGGCTCAACAGATCGCCCAGCGAGCCATAAAGCGGAATCAGCTGCTCCGCATTTTCGGCGAACAGGAAGACGCCATCCGTTTCCCGAGCAATCTCTGCGAGCGCCTCGAAATTGACTTGGTTCGAAAACCCGATGGTGAACAGGCTGACATTCGCCGTATTCGCTTTATCGATCACGCGCTGCCGCTTGGCGCTGCAGCTCGCAACGCTGGTACATTCATTATCGTCCCCGTCGCTGAAGATCACGACGGCTTTGCGCAGGCCGGCCGGCGCGTTCGCCGCGGTGTAGTCGATCAGGCCCTGCGTGAACCCGGGATTATTGTTCGCGTCGGCTGGCTCCGGAAACAGCACGCGATAGAGCGGCGTGTCGCCACCTGCCTGGTCGCCAAGCGCGTCCAGCTCGTCGAAGTAGGAGACACCGTCCGTCGTGAACGTTCCGCCAAACCACAGTGGAACGGTCGGTATCAAGGCTCCATGGCCGGGTCCTGCAAAGGCCGTGAGCAGCACGGCATCGCCGCTCCCTGCGTCAATGGTCTGCATGAACGCCTTCGCCGAGTAGAGGCGCGCATTCGTTGGATCGGTATCGAGGATGCTGCCGCTCTGGTCCAGCATG
>JBDSWH010000046.1:0-25972 GCA_039926785.1 Gammaproteobacteria bacterium | reverse complement strand
CTGGCCACACAGGTTGAACACCTGGGGCCCCGCGGCGGCACGGATCTGGTTACCGAGTCCCTGCTCGCCGGACGAGCCCAGCACCCAGATCTCGAACCCGCGCTCGATAAGCTGGCGCGAGAGCGCTGCGAAACTGCCAATCGGCCACTGCTTGGCCGGGCCGTAGGCAGCACCCGGCATCAGCGCCACCGCAGGTCGCTGACCGAGTCCGAGCCGGGAGAGCAGCGCCGCCCGATTGGCCTCGTCCACGCGGAGCTGGGGAAAGTTCGGGACTGGCACGGGTAGTCCGGCCGGAACGCCGAGTGCCAGGAAGCGCTTGACCGTCTGGTCGAGCAGGCGCCGGTCAAGGTTCCTGACGTCGTTGAGCAAGAGGCCACGCATCTCCCCGGCGAAACCCGTGCGGACCGGGACGCTGGCAAACCAGGGGACCAGCGCCGATTTGAAGGATCGGGGCAAGACGATCGCCCGGTCATAGCCGACGGCCCGCAGTGATCGGCCGAGTTTCCGCCGCGCAAACAGCCCGAACTCCCCGTGGTCAAAGTCCAGCGGTATCCCGCGGCGAACCTCCGGCATGCGGCCCACCAGGGGCACGGACCAGGATGGTCCCACCACGTCGATCGCCATTCCCGGCTCCTGACCACGGAGCAGCCGGAAGAGGGATTGGGCCATTACCATGTCACCGACCCAGGCGGGTCCGATGATGAGCGTGGTGGTCACCGCGGCTGATCCTCAGGCGATGGCGTCGAGGTAACGCGGAACGCCGTGTTCGATGGCAACAAACGGCGCCGCGTACCCGGCCGCGCGAAGTCCGGAGAGGTCGGCCTGGGTGTAGCTCTGGTAGCTGCCTTCCAGGTGTTCGGGGAACGGGATGTACTGGATGCGCCCGCGGCCGTGCCACTTGAGCACCGCGCGGGCCACGTCGTTGAAGCTGCGCGCCTGGCCGGTGCCAAGGTTGAAGATCCCGGACTTGGCAGCCTGGTTCCAGGCCCAGAGATTCACGGCGACGATGTCGTCCACGTGGATGAAATCCCGCACCTGTTCGCCGTCACCGTACCCATCGCTGCCGGCAAAAAGCCGGATCTCGTCACCCGTCTTCAGCTGCTCACGGAAGTGGTGGATGACGCTCGCCATGCCGGCCTTGTGCGCCTCACCCGGACCGTACACGTTGAAGTAGCGCAGTCCGATCACAGGCGACCTGAAGGTGGCAGACACCTGGCGAACGTGCCGGTCGAACATCAGTTTGGAGAAGGCGTAAACGTTGATTGGCCGCTCGCACTCCTCGCTCACGCGGAACTCCCGGCCAGCCCCGTAGACGGAGGCGGACGATGCATAAACCAGTGGCACACGCCTCTCCGTTGCGTAGCGGAGGACGTGCCGCGAAAAATCGTAGTTCGTGCGCATCATCAGCAGGCCGTTCCACTCGGTGGTATCGGTGCAGGCGCCCTGGTGGAAGATCGCTTCGAGCTTTGGAGAGAAATCGTGACCGGCACCGATGCGTGTGCCGAACTCGTGCATGTCCATGTAGTCGGCAATGCGGCAATCAGAGAGATTGAGGATCTTGCGCGCATCGCGCAGGTCGTCCACCACCAGGATGTCCGTGTGCCCCGCGCCGTTCAGGGCGCGGACCAGGTTGCTGCCGATAAAGCCGGCGCCACCGGTGACGATAATCATGGGATGAAATTCATGGCAGTCTGAGGTCCGCATTCTGGCGAGCGGCCAGGTCCCGGTACAGGGTTGCATAACGCGCCGTCATGGTGGCGGCGGAAAAATTCCTCGCCCGCAACCGGTTTGCCATGGCGACCCGGGCACGCAGCCGGTCGTCGGCGACAAACGCCTGGATGGCGGCCTCGAGCGCCGCCGGATCGTCAGGCTGCACCAGCACGCCGTTGTCCCCGTCGCGGATGATCTCGGGAATGCCGCCCACCGCGGTGGCAACCACCGGCAGGCCGGCCTCGAGCGCGTCGATGAGTGTGGAGCCGAGACCCTCGTGGCGGGAGGGGTAAACCAGCAGGTCGAAGGCGGCCAGATAGTCACCCACATTGTCGACCTGGCCCGCCAGGAGCACGTTGCCAAGGCCGTTGGCGGCCTGCCGAAAGCGGGCCTCATCGGGTCCGGAGCCCACCAGCACAAAGCGCACCGAGGGCCGGAGCAACTGCCAGCGGCGGGCAAGCGCGATGATCTGCAGCTGGCCCTTGGTCGCGTCGTCGAGGGCCCCCACGTGCCCCACGACAAAATCCCCGCCGAAGCTGGCCCGGAGCCGCTCCACGTTGCCGATTTTGACGGGCAGGCCGCCGCTTGCACTGGGAATCACGGTGATGGGCAAGTCAGGTACCAGCCGGGCGAGCGTCATGCGGATCGCCTCCGAAATCGCCACGACCGCAGCGGCCGAGCCGTACAGGCGGCGGTTCAACCAGGAGCGCCGCGGAACTTTCAGCACGCGGCGGGTCACGACGTAAGGGGCGCCGCGCACCGCGCGATTCAACCAGGCTGCCTGGATGCCCCGCCCCTCGTGGCTGTGCACCAGTCCGGCGCCACGGAGCGCCCGGAATGCACCCACCACGCCGGCGCCCGTCTCGGCAACTTCGAGCCCGGGGACGTCCCGGCAGCGGCTCGCCAGCGGCTCGCCCCGCCGGGCAACCAGCCGCTGGGACCAACCGAGCGCCGCGAGGCCGCGCATCAGGAGTTCCGTCTGTCGTTCGCCCCCGCGAAAACCGCGGGCCAGGTTGAGGTGGGTAAGCCGACCGCTCACCGCGCGCGCGTTAACGCGTAGGTAGCGCCGCAGTACGGGCACTTGGCACGACCGTCCTCCTCGATCGCCAAATAAACCTTGGGGTGGGAGTTCCAGAGGTACATGCCGGGCATGGGGCAGGACAGGGGCAGATCCTCCGGGGTGACGTCGTAGTGGTTTTCAGCGTTCGGCTGAACCAGCGCCACATCATCGGCTGTTCGGGCCGTCACATTGGACGTGACCTTGGCGGGGACCATGAGCGTCAATCGGCAGTTGGTGAGGTGCCAGTATAGAACACCGTCCGCCAGTGCCGGATCACGGTGGCACTGAGTTCGGACGTTTCGGCGCGGGGCAGCAGGCCCGGCAGTCCCGCGAGGTTCAGGTGGTGCAGGCGCTGGCGGTAGGCGCGATAGGCGTCGGCCAGTTCCCCCGCGTCCGAGGCCGTGACTATGCCGTGTGCCGCCAGCGCCTCCAGCTGCCGGATATTGTCGGACCAGTGGACGAGATCCGGGTAGTTACCAGCCTCGCGCAGCACGAGGTACTGCACTAGGAACTCGATATCCGCGATGCCGCCCGGGTCCTGCTTGACGTCCAGAATTTCGGGTGTGCCCTTCGACAGTTCATCGCGCATTCGCTGGCGCATGTCCGTCACCTCCTTGGCGAGGTTCTCCCGGCGCACGTAAGTGGTCAGCGCCTGGATCCGCAGCTGCTCGAAGGTGGCCCGGACGCCAGTGTCACCGGCAACCGCCCGGCTCCGCAGCAGGGCCTGGTGCTCCCAGGTCCAGGCGTCCTGGCGCTGATAGAGATCGAAGGCCGTCAGGCTGGAGACGAGCAAGCCCGACTGACCACTCGGCCGCAGGCGGATGTCCACCTCGTACAGCTTGCCCGAGGTGGTGTGCATCGTGAGGATGCTGATGATCCTCCGCGTGAGCCGCGAGAAGAACACGGCGTTGTCCAGCGGCTGGCCCGCATCGGTCTGCTGCTGCTCGCCCGCCGAGTCATGCAGGAAGACCAGGTCCAGGTCGGAGCCGTAACCCAGTTCGAGCCCGCCGAGTTTGCCGTAGGCGACGATGGCAAAGCGCGCGGGGCGCGAAACACCGGCGACCACGCATCGCGGTGTACCGTGGCGGGCCTTCAGTTCGTGCCACGCCAGCGCCAGCGACGCCTCCAGCACCAATTCGGCAATGTCGGTGAGCCGGTCGCTGACTTTCATCAAAGGCAGCACGCTGGTGAGGTCCACCACCGCGACCCGGAAGGTGGCGGCCTGCTGGAAATTGCGCAGGGCGTCGAGCCGCGCCTCGGTGTCGTCGGCGGCAACGCGGGCCAGGCGTAACTCCAGGTCGTCCGCGAGTTCCCTGCGCGAGGGGGCCTGCTCGAAGACGCGGGGATCGAGCAACTCGTCCAGTAGCAGCGGATGCGCCGCCACGAGCCTCGCCAGGAATTCGCTGGCCGCGCAGATGCCCACCAGCCGCTCCAGCGCCGGCGGGTTCTCGTTGAGGAGGGCGAAATACGCCGAGCGGCGGCCGATGGCTTCCAGGACCAGCACCATGCCATCCAGGGCCCGGGCCGATTCCGCCTGGCGACTGGCCACGCGCAGCACCGCCGGCATGAGGGCATCCAGTCGCTGCCGCCCCAGCGTGTCCAGTCTCTGCTGCAGGCCGCCCTCCCGGAGCCGGCGCACCCGGTCGAGGGCTGCGGCCGGATCCGTGAAGCCGGCTGTGGCGAGCCGGCGCAGCTGGCTGTCTGAATCCGCGTCGTCCAGCCAGACCCGGGCCAGTTCGGCATCGGGACTCCCGGTCGGGCTGTCCTTGAGTTCGCCGTCATCGCCAGCGCCGTTCGTGCCGCGGAAGACGATGTCCCGGAAGTGCCGGGCCACCGCGTCCCGCTGGACCTGAAGCGCAGCGACGAACGCCGGCCAGTCCTGGCAATTCATGGCCTGGGCCAGACGCTGCCGGTCCGCCGGTTCCACGGGGAGGTCGTGGGTCTGCCGGTCGTGCAGGGCCTGGATGCGATTTTCTGCAAGCCGCAGGAAGCGATAGGCCGTCGTCAGCTCCGCTGCGTCCTGTTCCGGCAGGCAGCCGGCCTGAACCAGCGCTGGCAGCGCCTTCTGGAGCTCCCGCTCCCGGAGTGGCGCCACGGTGCCACCGCGAACCAGCTGAAGGGCCTGCACGATGAACTCGATCTCGCGGATTCCGCCCGGACCCAGCTTGAGGTTGCCGCGAAACTCCTTCCGGGCCACTTCCGCCTCGATGAGCGCCTTCATCTCCCGAAGCGAGCTGAATACCCCGTAGTCCAGGTAGCGGCGGTAGACGAACGGGCGGAGTACGTCCCGGCCGAGGTATTCCGTGTCGGCCCAGTCATTGATGACCCGGGCCTTGATCCAGGCGTAGCGCTCCCAGTCCCGGCCGTGCTGGACCAGGTAGTTCTCCAGGGCCGACACCGTGACCGCCAGCGGCCCCGCGCTGCCAAACGGCCGCAGGCGCACATCCACGCGGTAGACGAAGCCGTCCGCCGTGTTCCGGCTGAGCAGGTCAATCACGCGCTGGGCCAGCAGGCGGAAGTACTCCTCGTTGCTGACCGGCCGAGTGCCGTCGGTCTCGCCCGCTGCCGAGAACAGAAACACCAGGTCCACGTCGGAGGAGAAGTTGAGCTCGTGGCCACCGAGCTTGCCCATCGCCACGATGCCGGCGCCACACACGCTGCCGTCCTCGGCCCGCGGAGTGCCGTGCCTGCCCTGCAGCCGGGTGTTCGCGTAGCGGTGAGCGGCATTGATGGCTGCGTCGGCGAGATCCGAGAGATCCCGAAGCGACTCGGTGACGTCGGCGCCCTCATTCACATCGCGCCAGATGACGCGCACCAGTTCCCGGTGGCGGAAGAGACGCAGGCGCTGCAGGAAATCGTCGTCGCCCGCCACGCCCTCCAGGCGCGCATCAAGCAGGTCCCGAAGCTCGCCAGGTACCGATCGCCGGGTCAGCCGGCCGGCTGATGCCAGTTGTTCGAGGAGTTCGGGATAGCGGGCGGCGACGTCGGCGGCAAAGGGGCTGAGGCCCTGCAGGCGCGCGAGTCCTGCCGGGAAGGGCGGTGCGGAATCCATGATCGCGATCTTAAGTGATGCGCGCCGCGCGCGTGATCACCGCCCGTCAGCGATACCAGCCCTCGCGGTAGGCCTGGATCGGCACCTGGGACTGGGCCAGCGCATCCAGCGCGAAGTCGGGGTCGATTTCAACCGGCAGCAGTGCCTCTCCAAAGATCCGGAACTCCCGCACGGGCTGGTGGGGCATGAGGATGGCCACGCGATCGCCAACGCGCCAGGCCGCATCCTCGTTGAACTGCATCATGGCGTGACCCGGTCCCGCCAGGTCCGTTCGGCTCTGGTCGATGCCCGTGGCGGGAATGACCACGTCCAGACCCATCAGCGACAGGGTCGTCGGGAGCAAGTCCACCTGGCTCGCCAGCCGACTGACGATCCGTGGCTGCACGGGCCCACCGGCTATGAAGGCCGGGATGTGGAAGCTGAAGATGGGCACCAGTTGGGTCCCGATGGACTTGCTTTCGTGATCGGCCACGACGGTGAACAGGGTGTTGGCCCAGTACGGGGACTGTGACGCCTGCTCAAGGTAGCTGCCCACGGCATGGTCCGCATAGCGGGCCGCATTTCGATGCGTAAGCTTGGGTTGCTCCACCAGTTCGATCCGGCCATCCGGGAAGTCGTAGGGCGGGTGGTTCGAGGTGCTGAAAACCAGCGTGAAGAACGGCTGGCTCTCCCGGTAGTGCCGGGTCACTTCTTCGTGCACCCGGGCGTAGAGGTCCTCGTCGGACACGCCCCATGTAGTGGTGAAGCCGGCGGTGGGCTCAAGGTCCTTCTGGTCGATCACCCGGTCGAAGCCGTTGTTCAGAAAGAAGCGCCGCATGTTGTCAAAACTTGCATCACCGCCATAAATGAACTCCGTGCGGTAACCCTGCTCCTTCAGCACGCGGGCGAGGGTGAAGAAGTTCCGCTGGGCGCCTTCCAGCTTGATCACGCTGCTCGTGCGGGTTGGCTGGAAGCCGGTGACGACGGCCTCGATACCCCGCGCCGACCGGGTCCCGCTGGCGTACAGCGAGTCGAACCAGAAACTGCGCTCGCGCCATGTCTCCAGCTTCTGTGCCACCGGCTGGCCGCCGAGACTGGCGAAATATTGGGCGCCGAGGCTTTCCTGCAGGAGGATCACCAGATTGGGTCTCGTCGCCAGATGCGCGGTGGGCACGAGCGCGTGGTGGGTCGACCGCGCCGGCTCGGTGAAGGCCTCCGCCGGCAGATCCATGACGGCCTGCACGCGAGCGAGTGCCTCCCCTTCCGACAGGTGGCCATAACCCCGCAGGCCGTCCTGTTCGTGGAGCATCTGGCGGACCGCGTAGGCCACCGAGTAGGTCGAATTCAGCGCGAGGTCATTGATGGTGGCATCGGGCACCAGCGCCGCATTGCTGGCGCTGAGCGGCCGATGACCAAGCGTGCCCCGAGCCAGATAGCCGAGGGCGACGAGCAGGGGCAGCAGCACCAGCACGCGCACCCAGGGCGCCGGCGTCGCCAGGCCGGCCGGTACGCGCCGGAGCAGACTCCGCATGCTCCACGCCGCCAGCAGCGCAAGGCTGATCCCGACAAAAAGGCTGCCCCGGCTGGTGTGCCAGATCGTACTGAAGACCACGCCCGGGGTGTCCAGGTACTCCACGTACTGGCGGTTAGGCCGCACGCCGAACTCCGCCATGAAGGCGGGCGTCGCGGCCTCATTGAATGTGACCACGAAGATCCAGAGGGTGAACCAGGCCGCCCGGACGGCAGCCCAGCTCCGCGTCCGGAGTATCAAAGCCGGCGCCAGCAGTTCACCAATCAGCGGCAGGGCGCACAGGGCGGCAATGATCACCAGGTCAAAGCGCAGCCCCATGACCAGCAGCCGCGCAACGGCTGGCCCGTCAGGCAGCCGGCCGTGATAAACGCCGAGCAGGCCCAGGCGGCTGAGGGTCAGGATGAGCAAGGCCAACCCGGCAAACAGGGCCAGGGGTTGCAAGGTACGGCGCAGGCCGGCGGGCCGCGCCCCAACTGCCAGTGGGATTGCGACGTCGATGGCCGCTGCGGCCGGCGAGGCTACTTCCAAGGGCGAGAGACCGATGACAGCCAGCGGCTGGTTCCCGTGGGACGCCCGGGGCCCCGCAAATCAATCGTGCGTGTTTCTTCTGCCTGGGTGCTAGGCCTTCAGTCCCTCGGCGGTTCGCGCTGCCTGCACCGCGGGCCGTTGCTGGATCCGCTCGCGGTAAGCCGCGAGTACCGGCCAGGCGGACAGGTCGATGCCGGCAACGCGGGTCCAGGTGAGAATCGTATACAGGTAGGCATCCGCCACCGTGAAGTGGTCGCCCACCAGGTACTGGCGGCTGGCCAGGTGGGAGGCCACGTAGCCCAGGCGCTTGCCCAGCTTCTCGCGCGTCGCCGCCTTGACGTCCTCCGGACTGCCGGGCCGCAGCAGCGGTGCAAAGCCCTTGTGCAGTTCCGAGGACACAAAGCTCAGCCACTCGAGCAGCCGGTAGCGGGGCATGGTGCCAGCAGGCGGCGCAAGCTGGGCGCCCGGCTTCAGATCCGCGATGTACTGCAGGATTGCCTGGCCCTCGTTAAGGATCTCGCCGTTGTCCAGCTCCAGGGACGGCACGTACCCGTTGGGATTGACGGTGGTGAAGTCCCGGCCGTCGCTGGTCTGGCGGGTGCGCATGTCCACCTTGTCGGCGGTAAAGGGCAACCCGGCTTCGATCAGGGCAATATGGGACGCGAGCGAGCAGGCACCCGGACTGAAATACAGTTTCATGGCATTGCACTCCGACGATCAATGTCGGGAGAATCGCAGCTTTCCGGCCACGGCTCAAACGCAAGGCCTGACCTATGGCGACCTTCGTCCTCGTGCACGGCGCCTGGCACGGCGGCTGGTGCTGGCGGCACATCGTGCCCCTGCTCCGCGCGGGCGGTCACGACGTGCTCGCGCCGGACCTGCCGGGGCACGGGGTTGATCGGGCGCCCGTGTCTGACCAGACGCTCGGCGACTACGCCGAGCGGATTCGCAATGTTGTCCAGGCCTGCGCGGAGCCGGTGGTGCTGGTGGGCCACAGCCTCGGCGGGCTCGTGATCAGTGCAGTCGCCGAAGCCCTGCCGGACCGAATTCGTCGCCTGGTTTTCATGACGGCATTCCTGCCCCGGGACGGGGATTCGCTGGTGCGAATCTGCAGCGTCGACCCGGACAACCCACTGAACGCCGCGTCGCTCCGGACGCCGGACGGCAAGTGCGTGAGCGTGGACCCCGCACAGCTGGCTGACCTGTTCTACGCGGATTGCCCGGCGCCGGACGTGGCCTATGCCAGCCAGCACGTGGGGCCAGAACCCATAGCGGTGATGTTCGAGGGCATCCGCGTGACGCCCGGACGCTTCGGCCGCGTTCCGCGGGCCTACATCCATTGCTCGCGGGACGTGGCGCTGCCGTTGTTCATCCAGGAGCAGATGGTGGCGGCGTCGCCCTGCGACACGGTGCTGGTATTGCCCACCGGGCACTCGCCCTTCTTCGCGGCGCCGGACCAGCTGGCGGCCTTGCTGGAATCGCTAACGTAGGCCAACGCGACGAACTGCCAGTGCGCCGACCAGGACCAGCCCGTTGGCGATGGCCATCAACGCGAAGGGCGCGGAAGGACCCACCCCGTCGAACAGCCGGCCGCCAGCCAGCGACATCGCGAGGATCCCGAGCCCTCCAAACATCGCCTGGAGACCGAAGGTCGAGCCCCGCAGAGCCGACGTCGCTTCCTGGCCCAGCAACAGCGCGGGCGCGAGGATGGCGCTGGCCTGCCCCACGCCCAGCAACACCAGTACCCAGCGGGCGTCCGCCGCGCTGGGGTCGGGCGTGAGCGCCAGGGCGCCGTAGCCGAGCACTGCCAGCGCGAAGGCCAGTGCCATGACGGTGACCTTGTGCAGCCGGTCGCCCAGCATGCCGAACAGCGGCGACCACAACAGTGCGGCGGCCTGCGTAATCCCGATCGCCAGTCCCGCCTGGGAGGCCGCTTCGGCCGGCGACGCCCCGGCGCGCGAACGCAGCTGCACAATCCACAGGGTGAGAAACAACGTGACCATCACCATATCCGCCCGGGCGGCGAACGAACTGGCGTAAGACAGCGCGATGCGGGGATTGCGGCCCGCCGCCAGGCCCTCGGTCAACAGCACGCGCACCGGCCGCCGGCCCGTGACGCCAGCTGGCCGGCCCGCCGGCATCCCACGAAACGCGAGCGCGGCGACAACCCCGAGGGCAGCCAGGACGAAATACGCGTAGCGGCCGGCCCAGAGCTCGTCCACGCCACGGGCGACAAACGTTTCCGGCAACTTGGTGAGCAGAAAGAATGAAACCGTGGCGCCGAGTCCCTGCACGAAATAGGTGAGCCCCGTCAGGCTGCCGCGGGACCGCTCGTCCGGAAAGTCGCCGGCCACGACCGCCGTGAGCATCGCGCCGCCGGCGGCGACCCCCAGACCAAACAGCAACCGGTAGGCAAGGAGCTCCGGGACGGAGGTCGCGAGCGGGTAAAGCACGTAGGCCAGGGCGGTGATGAGGAACCCGGCCATCAGCACAAACCGGCGGCCCAGCCGGTCGGACAATGCGCCCCACCACCCGACAGCCAGAAGGATCGCGATTTCCTGGATGAACTGCAGGTTGCCGGACAGCCGGCCGTGCTGGTCTTCCGGCAGGCCCAGGTTTACCTTCAGAACGTAGGGAGTCAGTGACGTCAGGTAACTGAACAGGGCGATGCTGAAGAAGGCACCGATCAGATAGGCGCCCACGTGCCGGGGCAGGATACCCGGCGCGAGACCGATGGGGCCGATTCGCCTGTTCAAGCTCGGCGCGCGCGGTCAGGCAGCATCGTCGTCCTGGTCCTGCTGGCGGGACACGGCGCGCAGAACCCGCCACGGGGAGATCGGCATCTCCCGGATCTGTTCCCCAACCGCCATCGCCACGGCATTTGCGATCGCCGGCACCGTGCACACGATTGGCCCCTCGCCCACTTCCTTGGCGCCGAACGGGCCGTAGGGATCAATCGTCTCGATCAGCAGGTGGTCCACCTCGGGCACCTCGAAGGCGCGGGGCAGCTTGTACTCAAGGCGCGAAGGGTTCAGCGGCTGCCCGTCGTCCATGAGGACCTCTTCGTAGAGGACCTGGGACATGCCGGAAAAAACCTGGCCGTCGATCTGCCCCTCCACCACCCTGGGATTGATGGCGCGGCCCAGGTCGTGCGCAACGGTCATCCGGTCGACCCGCACGAAGCCGGTATCCGGATCGACGGTCACCTCGGCAATCTGCGCACCGAACGAGTAAGCCATCGAACCCACTTCCTTCGGCGAATTGTAGAAGCCCCGGCCCATCACCGCCCGGCCCTCCCGGCTGTGGAGGGTGTCGTAGACCAGCTGCTTGAAGGCGATGCCCTGCTCCGGACGGCCCTTGGGGTACACCTGCCGCGCGCGGAATACCACCTGAGCTGGCTTGTAGTCGAAGCGGGCTGCGGCAACCTTCAGCAGCTGGCTCCGGGCATCCTCCGCGGCCGCCTTCACCGCATTGCCCGTGGTGAAGGTGCCGCGCTGGGAGAAGGCGCCCAGGTCGAAGGGCGTCACGTCGGTATCGCCCGCGATGATGGTGACATCCACCGGCTCGATGCCCAGCACCTCGGCCGCGATGATCGCCATGGTGGTGTGCGAACCCTGGCCCATGTCGGGGATGCCGGTCAGCAACGACACCGTACCATCCTCGCCCACCTTGATGAAGGCGGCGGAGGTGTCGTGCTTGTACAAACCTTTGGCGCCGGACGCCATGGCGCCGATGGCGATGCCGATACCCTTGTTCGGAGGCAACTTCCCGTACTTCCGTTTCCAGCCCGCCTTCTTTGCGGCCTTCTGGATGCATTCCTTGAGCCCGCAACTCGCGAAGGTGACACCCTTGCGCGTGGTATGCCCCTTCTCCACGGCATTCATAAGGTGGAATTCCACCGGGTCCAAGCCGACTTCGCGGGCCACCAGGTCCAGGTGCTGGCCCCAGCCGAAGTGCATCTGGGCGATGCCGCCGCCGTGATGCCATTCGTAGGGCAGGTTGTTGGTGTACACGAGACGCGCGCGGTAGCGGATCGCATCCACTTTATAGAGCAGGTGGAAAAACGGCGCGGTAATCCGCGGAAAGAGCATCTGCGTTTCGATGTAGGCGCCGGCATCGACGAGCAAATCGGCCTCGAGGGCCCGGAGGCGGCCATCGCGCATTACGCCGGTACGGAACCGGTACTGGGCTCGGCCGCCCGCCCGGCCCATCATGAATTCCTCGTCGGAGTAGGACCGCAGCTTGACGGGCCGGCGCGCCTTCCTCGACAGCAGCGCCGCAATGAAGTGGTGCGGCCGCGCCATGCCGCGGCCGGTAAAGGCGCCGCCGGTATTGAGCGTCATCATCCGCACATTGCCTTCGGTCAGGCCGAAGGCTGTCGCCAGGGTCTTCTGGAACAGCACGGCCGACTGGGTGGGCGACCAGACAGTGAGCTTGTCCGCGCGGGAGAAGTCCGCCACGCAGACGTGGAATTCGGCGTAGCAGTTGTGGCTCGGGTTGCTCGCGTAGCTGCTCTCGATGATCCGGTCAGAGGCAGCAAACACCGCGTCGGGTTCGTCAAAGGCCTCGTTGGCCTCCCAGGCCAGGTTGCCGGGGGCCTTGGCGTGCAGTTGCGGGGCGCCGGGCACCAGAGCCTTCTCTAGGTCCATCACCGCGGGCAGCGGCTCGTACTGGACCTTGACGAGCGACGCCGCCTCGAAAGCGGCGTCGTCGTCGGTGGCAGCAACGGCGGCGATTTCCTGGCCGATGAACCGCACCGTGCGGTTCAGCAGCGGCTGGTACATGCCGATGATCGGGTTTGGTTTGTCGTCCACGGTGACGATGGACTTCACGCCCCGGACCCGGAGGGCCGCCGAAATATCGATGTTCACGATTCTGCCGTGGGAAATCCCGGCCCGGACGACGCGCCCGCGGAGCATGCCCGGCAACTGGACGTCGTCGGAGAACTCCGAGCGCCCCGACAGCTTGGCGAAGCCGTCAAGACGTGGCTGATTCTTGCCTACAGCGTGCAGGTCAGGCCGGCGGGCCATGGGGCTCTGCTCCCGCCGCCTGCGTGGCAGCCTGCGCCGCGATCTGCTGGATGGCGTGGGCCACGGCCTTCTTCACCTTGATGTGTCCGGTACAGCGGCAGATGGCGCCCGCCAAGGCCTCGTCGATGGCGCGCTGGTCGGGATGCGGATTGGTGTTCAGCAGGCCCATGGCGCTCATGATCAGGCCCGGCGTGCACACTCCGCACTGGACGGCGCCGAGCTCGAGAAACGCCTGTTGCAGCGGGTGCAGCTTCCCGTCCCGTTCGACGCCCTCAACGGTCGTGATGGATCGCCCGTCCCACTCCACGGCCAGCGAGATACAGGAGAGGATGGCCTGGCCGCGCTCGTCGTTGATGGTGCAGACACCGCAGCTGCCACTGGTGCAGCCACGCTTGGTCCCGGTGAGGCGCAAGCCGTCACGGATGACCTGGTTCAGGGTTTCCATCGGGCTGACGGCGATCTCGTGCAGGTCGCCGTTGACGGTGAGGCGGATGACACTCTTAGACGGCATGGCTCACCTCCCCTGCGACAGGCAGGCCCGGGGCAGGCAGAGCCGGGGCCGGGCCCCGTTTTTGGCGCCGCACATCGTCCAGCGCGCGCCGGAGCAGTGCACGGACCAGGCGCCGCTTGTAGCCGGCAGGCGTCCAGAGGTTGGTGATCTCGCCGAGGTCGGCGCGGGCGGCGACGGCCGCTGCCTCGACGGATGCCTCCGTGAGGCCCTGCTCGCGAATCACCGCCTCGGCAGCACGCAACGGCATCGGGTGGGAGCCGAGGGCATTGACGATGATGCGCGCCCGCTCGACACGCCGGTTGCTGCCCGCCACGGCGACGGCGATCGTGCCCAAGCCAAAGTCGATACCTTCCCGGGGCGTCACCTTGATAAAGGCCGTGCGGTCCGCGCAGGGCGGCACGTCGATGGCAATGATCAGTTCGTCGGGTGCGAGCACGGTCGGATTGGCGCCATCCTCGCGGTAGAAATCCGCAAGTGGCACCGTGCGCTGGCCCCGCACGCTGGCGAGGATCACGCTGGCACCATGCGCGATGAGCGCGGGCACGCTGTCGGCGCTGGACGTCGCCACGCAATGATCACTGGTGGCGAGCACGTGGCAGGCCTGGGCATCGGTCTTGAAGCAGCCTGAGCGGGCGTTGCGCCAGGTTTCGGTCTGGTTCGTGTACCAGCAGCGCGTGGGCAGCGCGAGGTTGCCGCCGAGCGTGGCCATGTTGCGTACGTGCCGGGAGGCCACGGCGTTGATCGCCTTCTTCAGTGTCGGAAAGCGCTCAGCCAGCAGCGGATGGTGTTCGAGGTCGCTTAGCGTCGTGGCGGCGGCGATGCGCAGGCCCCCGTCGGCCGCCGCCTCCACACCGGCCAACTGCGGCAGGTACCGGATGCCGATGAGCACCTTCGGCTGGGCCAGGCGCTGACCCATGCTGGCAAGGAGATCGGTGCCGCCGGCAAGAATCGATGCCCGCGCCCGCCACTCCCCGAGCAGCGTCAGCACGTGGGCAACGCTATCGGGCCGGACATACTCAAACCGGGGCAGGTGCATACTTCAGGAGACTACTCCTGGAGGACACCCGGATGAACCCATTGCGGCAGGCCGCCCTCGTGGCGGTTGTCATGCTGGCCACCGCCGCGGGGCAGGCCGACGAGCCCCGGCAACCCACGGTCCTGATCACCGGGGCGAGCCGTGGCATCGGGCTGGAATTTGCCCGCCAGTTCGCCGCCCGGGACTGGCACGTCATCGCCACCGCGCGAAAGCCGGCCGAGGCCACGGCTTTACAGAAGCTGGCCGCCGCGGACCCGGACGTCACCGTCGAGGCTCTGGACGTCACCGACCATGGGGCCGTGGATACGCTGGCGGCGAAGTATCGTGACCAGCCGGTAGACCTCCTCCTGCTGAACGCTGCCCAGGGGCCGACGCCGCAAACGGCGGTGTACAGCCTGGCAAAGCTCGACTTCGCCGAGGCACGGCAAAGCTTCGAGGTGAACGCCATCGGCCCGATGAAGGTCGCGCAGGCGTTCCTCACGTCCGTCGCAGCTTCGAACCGGAAGCAGATCGTTGCCATCTCCAGCGACTCGGGTTCGCTGGAAGCGAGCGTAAAGAAGCCCCTGCTCTATCACTACCGGGCGAGCAAGGCCGCCCTCAACATGTACATGCACACGCTGTCCTTCGAGACACCGCGCAAGGGCATCACGGTGGTCATGCTCCACCCCGGAACGGTGAAGACAAACCCCGGGCTGATGCGCATTCCCGGCGCGATGGAGACACCGGACGCGGTTGGCCGGATGGTCGAGATCATCGACAAGCTCACGCCGGCGGACAACGGCGGGTTCATGGATTACCGCGGGGAACCGATGCCTTGGTGAGCAGGGGCTGGCTCAGTCGACCTCGACCATCAACCCGTCCCCCTGCCCGTACCCACCGCAGATCGCGGCCACTCCCCGGCCGCCGCCGCGCCGCGCCAACGCGTTGACGAGATGCATCGTGATCCGCGCGCCGCTGGCCCCCAGCGGATGTCCGAGCGCCACGGCACCACCATGCACGTTGGTGCGGGCCCGCAGTTCCGCCGCCCGCTCCGGCACGCGGGCGCCGAGGCGCAGCGTGCTGACCAGCGGGGTGGCGGCGTAGGCCTCGTTGATCTCGAAGAGGTCAACGTCCGACAACGGCCGTCCCTGGCGCTTCATCAGCTGCTGGATCGCGAGCGCCGGGGTGTAGGAACCGGAGGTCGGCTGATCCGCCACCTGCACATAGTCCACGACCCTCGCCAGCACGGGCAGGCCGAGCGTGTCGGCCAATGCCGGCGTGCCCAGCAACAGGAAGGCAGCCCCGTCGGACAAGCCGGGCGCATTGCCCGCGGTGATCGTGGGACTCGCGTAGATGGTGGGCAGGGCAGCGAGCTTCGCGACCGTGGTATCGGGACGAGGGCTTTCGTCGACGTGCAGGTTCCCGACAGGGAACCGCTCGACCGCGAACACCCCGGCCTGCTCGGCAAGGAAATAGCGGGCGTGACTCCCGGCGGCCCACTCATCCTGCTGCTCGCGCGTGACGCCGTGAGCCAGTGCCTCGTTTCCCGTGTAGTCGGCGATGGCCTTGCCCTCGACCGGACTCTTCAGGAGCAGCGGATCATAGACCGGTGCTGCGGCGTCGATCGCGGCCGGATCACCCGGTCGTGTCCGGCGCGCCCGGGCCGCCCAGAGCGGCGTGCGGGACAGGCTCTCGCAACCGCCGGCGATCACGAGGCCGGGCTGCCCGGCCAGCAGGTCCTTGTACGCCAGTCCGAGCGCGGTCATGCCGGAGCAGCACGCCCGGTCCACGGCGAGTGACGGCGTCGCCACCGGCAGTTCGCTGGCGAGCACAATCTCCCGGGCCGGCGTGAACACGCCGCCACCCGCCATGCCAACGCCAGCGTAGAGCGCCGCGACCTTCGCGGGCGCCACGCCGGTGCGACGCACGAGTTCGTTGATGGCCAGGGCGCCGAGCTGGTGGGCGGGCAGATCCTTCAGTCCACCGAAAAAGCGCCCGAAAGGGGTACGCACATATCCCAGGATGACCACGCCGGTCACGACCGCCCGCCCCCCTGTTGCGCCAGTTGCTTCAGCAACGGCCGGTCCACCTTGCCGGTGGCGTTGCGCGGCAGTTCGCCGAGAATGATCCAGCGCTTCGGCGTGCGCAGTCCCAGGCGGGGCCGTGCCCAGTCCCTTAGCCGCTGTTCCTGCAACTGATCGCCCACCACAAAGGCCACTGGAATCTCCCCCCACTCCGAGTCGGGCGTGCCAACCACGGCCGCCTCCCGGACACCCGGGGCCGCCGCGAGTTCCTGTTCCACCTGCTCAGGATAGATGTTGAATCCCCCGCAGATCAGCATGTCCTTCGAGCGACCCACCAGCTCCAGGACGCCGTCTGGACCCACCCGGGCCAGATCGCCTGACCACAACCAGCCGTCCTTCAGCACGCGGGCGGAGTCGGCGGCGCGGTTCCAGTAGCCGCGCATCAGGTGGGGCGACCTCACGGTGAGTTCCCCGATGTCACCTGCGGGAACCGCGGTCCCGCCCGGCTCGCGCAATACAACCTCCACGTGGGTGTAGGGCCGGCCGATGGCGCCCTTGCGAAGGTGGCCATCCCGATAGAGTTCGGCCGGCTCCAGGTGACAACAGGTCATCATCGCCTCCGTGAGACCGTAGTTGGCGGCCAGGATGGGACCAAAGCGTGCGACGGCGGCCGCCAGCGTGCCGGGAGGAATGGGCTCGGCGCCGTAGCCGATCCAGCGCAGGCTCGAGAGATCGAAATTGTGGAGCTGCGGGTGATCCACGAGCCGCGTGAGCAGGGTGGGAACCGCTGTGAATACCGTGCCACGTTCCTGCTGGATCGTGCGGAGCAGACCATCGAAGCCCTGCCCGGCGGGCGCAATGATGCTGGCCGCGCCGGCGAGGAAAAAGGCGGGCACGTAGGCGCCACTGGCGTGTGACAGCGGCCCGATGTGGACCAGCCGGTCGTCCGGCCGGATGTCCCGGTCCGCGAGCATGTTCCGGTACACCGCCGCCCAGTTGCGGTGGGTGAGCATGACGCCCTTCGCGGCGCCCGTGCTGCCGGAGGTGTAGTTCAGCGAGCAGAGATCTTCGGGGCGAGATTCGTAGAGGCCGGCGCCGGCTGCCGGCGTGTGCAGCAGCGACTGCCATTCGGCACGGTCCACGACGATGGTCCGCAGCGGCTCCGGCGCGTCCGGTTCCCGGCACTCATCGACGACCAGCAGTGCCGGCGCGCAGTCAGCGACGATCTGCGCCACCTCGTGGGTGGTGTAGCGGGGATTGAGCGGCACGCGGACCACGCCCGCGATCTCGCAGGCAAAGGACAGCAGCACGAACTCGGCGCGGTTGGCCATCCAGAGCGCCACCCTGTCGCCCCGCCCGAGACCCAATGATCGGAGGCCCGCCGCCAGTTGCTCGGCCGCGGACCAGAAAGCCGCAAAGTCCCAACGATTCGTTGCCTCGACACCGACATTCACCAGCGCTTCGCGGCCGGCGAACCTCCTCGCGGCATCGCGCGCCTGCAGGCACGGGGGAGTGTCGAGATCGACGTTGGTCACGGGAGGCCCAGCGCCGAGAGATCGGGCGGCGGCAGCCGGCCCAGCCCGTCCTCCAGGAATTGGCCGATTTCGAGCAGACGGCGCTCGGTGTCCGCCAGCCCGATCAGCTGCACACCCAACGGCAGACCGGCCCGACTTAGACCAGCGGGAATCGTGAGAGCGCAGAGCCCCAGGTAGTTCACGGCGCGGGTGTAGCGGTTGAAGGGCAACACGTCCTCGTTCACGTCGGCGACCGGAATCGCCGGCATCGGCACCGTCGGCGTCAGCAGCGCGTCCAGATCGCCGAACAGTTTAGGCACGCGCTCTTGGGCACCGATTTGTTCATTCAGCGCCGCTGCGTAATCCCGCGCCGGCAGGTCGCGGCCGCGGAGGAAGCGCTTGAGGACCGCCGGGTCCATCAGATTCGGATGGGCGGTGATGCGGTCACCGTGGGCCTGCCAACCCTCACTGGCGATGAGCACACCGTTCTTCTCCACGAGGGTATCGAAGGAGCTGTCCAGCGCGATCTCGCGCAGCTCCGCGCCCCGGTCCCGGAGCACCTGCATGGCCCGGGCCAGCGCCGCGAGCACGTCCGGGTCACAGCCGGCAAGTTCCGCATCCGGCAGCGTGCCAATTCGCAGTGGTGTCCCGGCCACAGCGCCGGCCCGACCGGCGCCGTGGCCGGCCAGTACCGTGTAGAGCAGTTCGGCGTCAGCAACACTTGTGGTCATGGGACCCACCGTGTCGAGGCTGCGGGCCAGCGGCAAAATGCCGTCCCGCGCAATCTGCCCCAGCGTGGTCTTGAGACCAACGACACCGCACACCGCCGCGGGGATGCGCACCGATCCCCCAGTGTCAGTACCTATGGCCATCCGTACCAGACGGGCGGCGACCGCCACGGCCGAACCGCTCGACGACCCGCCGGGGACGCGGTGCACGGCGAGATCGTAGGGATTGCGCGGTGTGCCGAACACGGCGTTCGTGCCCCAGCCGCCAAACGCCAGTTCCTGCATGCGGGTCTTGCCGATCAGGATGGCACCTGCGGCCCGCAGCTTGCGGACCACGTCGGCATCCTGCGTGGCGGGCCGCCCTCCGTACAGGCGGGAGCCGCCGCTGGTGGGCACGCCGGCCACGTCGATGTTGTCCTTCAGGGCGACCGGAATGCCGGAGAGCGGCCCGGAACCGGCCGGCAACTCCCCGTCCAGCACGAGCTGGAAGGCCTGTAACGCCGGATCCGCTGCGGCGATGCGCGCGAGGCACTGCTTAATCACTGCAGCTAGTCATCGCCAGCATCTTCGAGCTCCGGAAACAGTATCGAGGTGTAGCCGAACCGCGTGAAGTCCCGCACGCGCATGGGATACAGCGTGCCGATCAGGTGATCGCACTCGTGCTGCACGACGCGGGCGTGAAACCCTTCTGCTTCCCGGTCGATCGGTTGGCCAGTCTGGTCAAATCCCCGATAGCGGATTCGCGACCAGCGGGGCACGACGCCCCGCATGCCAGGTACCGACAGGCAACCCTCCCAGTCTTCCTCCTCCTCGGGCGAGAGCACGTCGATCCGCGGGTTCACCAGCACGGTGCGAGGCACGGCGGGCGCGTCCGGATAGCGCTCGTTGCGGTCAAAACCAAAGATTACGACGGCGAGGTCCACGCCGATCTGGGGCGCTGCGAGGCCCGCCCCATTGGCGGCGGCCATGGTGTCGAATAGGTCGGTCACGAGACCGTGCAGCTCCGGTGAGTCGAAGGTGGTGACCGGCTGCGCCACCTTGAGCAGGCGGGGGTCACCCATCTTCAGTATGTCGCGCACGGCCATGCCATCAGTCTGTACCAGGCAACCGCGGTCGTCGACCGGCGTTCGCGCTAGAGTGGCGCGATCCCCCTGCCGGAGTTCCTGCCATGCCCAGCGTCACGAGCCTGCTGATTGCCTTCGCCCTGGTCGCCGCCAGTGGCGCCGCAACGGCGGCTGACAAGGACTGCGCCGACCCCCGCTCCCACCACTTCGACTTCTGGATCGGCAACTGGGAGGTGCTGAATGCCAATGGCACCGTCGCCGGCAGGAACCGGATCGACGCAATACTGGACGGCTGCGTCCTTCAGGAACACTGGACAGGCACGTCCGGCAGTTCCGGCACCAGTCTCAACTTCTTTGATACCGGGACGCAGAAATGGCGGCAATTCTGGGTGTGGCGCGAAGGCACGACCCTGGAGCTGGAGGGCGGACTGGTGAACGGCGCGATGGTGCTCGAGGGCGACTCGGTGGAGGACAGCAAGCCCGCCCGGAACCGGATCACCTGGACGGACCCGCCGGGCGATACGGTCCGGCAGCTGTGGGAGATCTCCATGGACAATGGCAAGACCTGGAAGGTGCTCTTCGACGGGACTTACCACCCCGGGTAGACGCGGCGTCAGCGGCGACGCCTCGCAATCAGCAGCAGGACGCCAACCAGCACGACGCCGGCCGCCGTCCACTCCCACGTGGTGATCGTCTCGCCGCCGAAGGCCACGCCCAGCAGCATGGCGATCACGGGATTCACAAAGGTGTAGCTGGCCGCCAGTCCCGCCGAGGCCCGGGCCAGCAGCACCATGTACGCGTTGAAGGCGAGCAGCGAGCCGAACACCACCAGATACAGCCACGCCCACGCCGCGACGGGCTGGGGCGGCCAGCCCATCCTCTCGCCCGTCGCCGCGGCCAGGACCATCAATACAGCCCCGCCGCACAGCATCTCGCTGGCAAAGCCCATGGCCCCGGCGGCAAGTGGGAGCGAGCGCTGGGACAGCACACTCCCGAGGGACCAGCACGTGCAGGCCGTCGTCATGGCCAGCAGACCCACGGGAGAAGCCGTGAAGCCGGCGCCCTGCGTCAGCATAATGACGCCGGCCAGGCCGACCACAATGCCTGCCATCTCCAGTCGCCCCGGCACGACACGCCAGAACAGGTTGATCAGCACGATCAACAGCGGCACGACGGCGATGAAGACGACGACGATGCCGGAGCCCACGGTCTGCTCCGCCACGGCCACGCTGCCCATCCCGCCGCCCAGCATGAGCGTGCCGATGACCAGCGCGTTGCGCCACTCCCGGCCGCTGGGCCAGGCGGTGTGCCGCACGAGGCGCATCCACAGGGCCAGGCCAACGCCAGCCACCAGGAACCGGCTGCTCATCTGCAGGTAGGGCGGAAAGCTGACCAGCGCGAAGCGGATGGCCAGGTAGGTCGAACCCCAGATCAGCCAGGTCGCGCCAAGACACGCCATGACCAGTCGGCTCATTCCAGGACGGCCAATGTCAGCAGTGTTCATGCCCGCATCGTAGGCAATACCGGCAGGGGCCGGTAGAGTCCGGCGAATGGGCGCATGGTCAATACAGCAGCTGGTGACGACCTTCCACATCGGACGGAGCGGCAGCACCGTGCTCGGTGACCTGCTGAACCAGCATCCAGCCATCGAATGGCTGGGCGAGATCTACGAGTGGCCGGAATTCCGCGAAAGTCCCGCCGCGCCGGGCACCGGCAGCGAACTGCTCCGGCGGCTGCGGACCCGACTGCCAGCCGTGGAGAAACCGGTAGTTGGCATCGAAGCCAAGTTCTATCACCTGCACGACCACGGCGTTGCCCTGGGTGAATTCCTCGAGGAACTCCGCGGTGAGATTGCCGTTGATGGCCAACGCACCGGGCGCTGCCGCTTCGTCGTGCTCCGCCGGAAGAACTACCTGCGCAAGATCGTGTCGAGCCTGGTCGCTCGCCAGCGAGGTCAGTGGTTCGCCCGCTCAGACGCTCCATTGCCGCCGTTACGGCTGGCGATCAACCCGGAACGAGTGTGCATCGATGGGGATGCGCAACCGCTGCTCGACTACCTCCGGGACTGGGATGCCCAGTTCGACCAGCTCGACGCGGCGCTCGCCGGCGAGGATGTGCTTCAACTGACCTACGAGGACGACATCGAGCAGGATCCGCTGGTGGCCTACGGCAAGGTGTGCCGGCACCTCGGGCTCGCGCCCGGGGTGCCCGAAATCCGCTACAACCGGACCACACCCCAGGCGCTGGCCGACATCGTCACGACGCTGGATGCCATCCGGAAGGCGCTGGAAGGCTCGGGCTACGAATGGATGACTGAGTAATGGGGACATGCCTAATTTGGCGCTGCAGGATTTAGTCTGTCCTGATCCTGCAGCGCCAAATTAGGCATGTCCCCACGTTCCCAGACATTGCCCCGATAGCCCACGACGTAGACAACCAGGCACGCGAACCAGACCAGGGCGGCGCTCCACAAGTCGTGGGACAGGAAGTGCGCGCCCCGCGCCTCCTGCCCGAAGGCAAACACCCCGCCCACCAGCAACGCGCCGGCCAACGCCCAGCGCGCTACCGTCCCGTGGCGTCCGAGGGCGACGAAGTAGAGCGTGAAGAGGGCGAAGCCCGACGACGAGTGGCCCCCCGGGAAGCACTGCGCCCGGGGAAGGCTGTCCAGGCGGTCCGCGAAGAGATGACTGTACGGCACCGTGCCGCCGAAGTCGGCGAGCGACCAGGGGCAGTCCACATTGGTCACGAGTTTAAGCAGGCCGACGGCGCCGGCACCGAGCGCCGCCGAGAGCACCACATACCCGGCCGGACGCCGGAATCGGCGCAGCGAGTCCATTCGGAAACTCAGTGCCCAGATCAGAAGGATCAGGCCGCCAAAACCGCGGATGAGGAGCCCGCCCTTGGCATGAATCAGGTCCTTGGCCCACCACGCGCCCGGACCACTGCCGATGAATTGGCCCGCCACCGGATCGAAGGCCCAGGCCCGGGCCACCGCCTCGTCGAAGCCGGTGGTGGCGGCCAGGGCCGCGGCGACCAGGAACAGCAGGCCGGGCCACAGGGCATGGCGCCTCCAGAAACGGCGGTCGGTCCGGAGGCTGCCTTGCGCGGTCATGGGCCGTGGGACGCCGGAGAGGGGCAAAATCAGTCGGTTCCGGGCCCATGTATTAGATGATCCGCGTCAAATTAGACGATGCGCGTCCGGGCGATTGATCAGGCATCCACCACGCGTCCAACGGGGAGGAGTAGCTTCCGAAGCGGCCCATGACCGAAACGACCGAACTTGTGCAGCGCATGCTGGCCGGGAACGAGAGGGCCTTCACGGCCTTCTTTGACGACTATTTCCCCCGGGTCTACCGCTTTGCCCTGCCCCGCCTGAACAACGACGCGGACGCCGCGGCGGAAGTGGTGCAGGCCACTCTCGTGAAGGCGATGCGCAAGCTCAGGGATTTCCGCGGGGAGGCGTCGCTCTTCACGTGGGTCTGCCAGATCTGCCGTCACGAAGTCGTGGACTACCTGCGACGGGAGAGCCGACACGCTGACAAGGTGGTGCGGATCGACGACAGCCCTGAAGTCCGTGCGGCCGTCGACGCCATCGCCGGGCCGGTAATCGAGGAGCCCGCCAGTCGCTACAGCCAGGCGGAGGTCCGGCAACTGGTCCGCACGATCCTCGACCGGCTGCCGCCCCGGTACGGGGATGCGCTCGAGATGAAATATGTGGAAGGCCTTTCCGTGGACGAGATTGGCGTGGCGCTGGGCATCGGCACGACCGCCGCCCAGTCCCTGCTGGCCCGGGCCCGGGTGGCCTTCCGGGATGCCGTGGAGTCCGTGTTCGGAGCGGCCTCGGAGGATGTGCTCTCCAGCCTTGCCTAGGGCCGAGCCGCACAGTGGGGAAACAGAACATGACAAACGATCAACAGGACCTGCGTCCGGGCGAAGAGGCGGCACTCCAGGGTCTCCTGCGGGAGATGGGCCCGGAGGCTGAGCCGGCGCCGGACGTGCGCGAACGCATCCGGCAGGCTGTCGTCGCCGAGTGGCGCGCGGCGGTGATCGTACCCGCGACTAGCCAGCGACCGGCGCTGCGCTGGAGAAGGCCCGGGCTGGCATTGGCCGCGGGCATTGCCGCGGCGGCCATCGCCATCGGTGTCGTCCAGTCCGTTTCACCAACCCCCCCGCCGGTTGCGGCCACCCTGGCGCGGCTCAGCGGGCCCGTTGAGGCCCGTCGTGAGGGCCGCGGCAATGCCGGGTGGCAGCCCGTAGTGGCGGGGCAGTCGCTGGTGGTCGGTCAGCGGCTGGTCACCGGGCCCCGTGGCAAGGCTGCCCTGGCGCTCCCGCGCGGGGTCACACTTCGCCTCGACGCCGACACGCGAATTGCGCTGGCCGCCATCGACCGGGTCGTCGTCGAGCGGGGGGCGGTATACCTGGACGCCGGCGCACGGCCGACGGCCGGCCCCGGGGTGAAGGTCGAGACGGCCTTCGGCAGCACCCGACACCTGGGCACGCAGTACGAGGTGCGTGTCATGCCGGCGGCGATGCAGGTCAGCGTCCGCGAGGGTCGCGTGGAGACCTCACGGGATGCGCGGCAGGCTCCGGTGGTGGCACAGGCTGGCGAACAGCTCGTGATTGCTGCCGATGGCCCCGTCGCACGCCGGACCGTCGCCCGGCGGGACGCCAGCTGGAACTGGATTGCGGACGTGACTCCGCCCTATGCCATAGAAGACCGGCACCTCGCGGAGTTCCTCGGCTGGGTCTGCCGGGAAACCGGCCGGGAACTCGTGTTTTCGTCACCGGCAACCGAAGCGGCGGCCGGATCGATCGTCCTGCGCGGCTCGGTGGCTGGCCTGTCGCCGGACGAAGCGCTGGTGGCCGTGATGGCTACGACGAACCTGACTTACTCGGATCGTGACGGCCGGCTCACCATCCTGCCGGCCCCACTAGCGACGCCCTGATCAACGGCAGCGATTCGGCGCCTGGCCGCAACCCATTGGTCGTATTCGCTAGATGGTGAGCACCCAGCAGAATATCAGTCCCGCAGCGAGGACGGCCTCTTGGAGCAAATCCTGGTCATCGCGGGCTACCCACCACACGCAAATTGCAGCGGCGAGATACCCGGCAATTTCCAGCAGTTCCTCGCTGCGGATCCCGTCGATTGCCAGGATACCGACGACGGCCACGACGACCGTGATCGCGGCAACCCGGACGGGAACAGATGGCACGCACCATTGGCCGGCAAACATGCCTGTTGGACGGCGCTGCCCGATCAAATCAGTCGACCAAAGGATCAATGGGGTGCCCTTTTATGACCGATGACGAATCGCGTGCCGTGAGCAAGGTTCCTGAAGTCACCCTGCTTTTCTGGATTCTCAAGATCGCCGCGACAACGCTTGGGGAAACCGGCGGCGATGCCGTCTCCATGTCGATGGGTCTGGGATACCTGGTTGGCACCGCCATATTTGCGGTCATTTTCATCCTGGCTGCTGCAATGCAGATACGAGCGCGACAGTTCCATCCATTGCTGTACTGGATGACGATCATCGCGACGACAACGGTGGGGACAACCGTCGCAGACTTCGCGGACCGTTCGCTGGGCATTGGCTACGCGGGCGGGACGATACTTCTGTTCATCCTGCTGCTGACCTCGCTGGCGACCTGGTATTTCTCAATGGGCTCTGTGGCGGTGAATACAGTAAGTTCGCCAAAGGCCGAGGCCTTCTATTGGGTCACGATCATGTTTTCCCAGACTCTGGGCACCGCACTGGGCGACTGGACCGCAGATAGCGCGGGACAGGGCTATGCCGGCGCCGCGGCCATCTTCAGCATTCTGCTGGCACTGGTCGCCGGCGCTTATTACTTCACGGCTGCGTCAAGGACGGTACTGTTCTGGTGCGCCTTCATCCTGACGAGACCACTCGGTGCCGCCGTTGGCGACTTCCTGGATAAGCCGCTCGATGCCGGCGGTCTGGCCCTTAGCCGGTATTCCGCGACGCTGGCGCTGCTGACATTTATAGTCGGATGCGTGGTGGTCTTTCCCCAGCGACCCGAGCAGAGCGTCCGGCGCTAGGCCCGCGAGGCGCGGCGCGCCATGAGCGCGCCACTGCTGCTATTGTTGGCGCTGCATGTTCCCAGTCTGCTCCCACCTGACTGCGTGCCGGGCGCTCCTGATATTGCTGGCGGCCATGCTGTCGCCGAGCCTCAGCGCGGCCAGCTATGTCGGCAGGCCCGTGCGTGC
>JBDSWH010000045.1:0-4036 GCA_039926785.1 Gammaproteobacteria bacterium | reverse complement strand
CATGCTGCTCACGCTGACGGTATCGCCCCGGGCCTCGTCGTAACCCACGGCACCACGCACGAGCTTCTGGATGGCTTCGAGTTCCTCGGGCGGGACCTTCACTGACGTCACGGTGCCGTCCTCGGCCGTCACCCGTTTCTCGTCGATGAGGACGGCCACGGACAGCCGCTTGATGGCGCCAACCGATTGCTTGGTGTGGCTCATCGTCCGGTCCATCTCGAAATTTCGTGTGCGGCGCACCGACTCGTTTTCCGGGGTCGCCGCGGCCGTCGCGGCTGCCCCGGCCTTCGCCGCATCCGGTGGGATGGCGGGATTCGCGGCTGCCGCGGCGGCAGGCGGTGCCGCCGCAACGAGTGGGGCTGGCGGGGGCGGCTGGTTGCTGAGGGCACCCGGTATGCCGCCATTCAGCCCGCCGCCACTGTTCCGGTCCTCGGAAACCTGCTCGCTCCGGACGATGGTTTCCGGGTCGTAGAGTTCCTGGGTTTCCTCGCGCTGGGTGAAGTCGAGCTCGCTCGTGACGGTGGTCCGCACGCGTCCGGCGCCGAGCATGGGCACCAGCAGGTTTTCGATGCGGGCGACATAGCTGTCCTCGACCTTGCGCATGTAGTCGAGCTGGCGGGCGCTGAGCCCCAGGTCCGACGTGTCGTCCGGCGAATTGAGCAGCTTGCCGGTCTGGTCAACCACGGTGACCTGGTTGGCATCCAGGTCGGGGATGCTGGAGGCGACCAGGTGCACGATGGCGGCGACCTGGGATTCCGTCAGTGACCGGCCCGCATAGAGCTGCAGGAGTACCGACGCGCTGGACTGCTGCTTCTTGCCCAGGAAGACGGTGCTTTTGGGGACTGCCAGGTGCACGCGCGCGCTCTGGACCGGCTGCAGGCTGCCGATCGTGCGGGCCAGCTCCGTTTCCAGCGCATGGTGATAGCGGGCGCCTTCCATGAACTGGCTCGTCGAGAAGCCGTTCCCGCCCTCCATGATCTCCAGGCCAAATCCCGAGCTCTTGGGCAGCCCCTGTTCCGCGAGTTTCAGGCGGGCCTGGTGGACCTGCTCGGACGGCACCTTGATGGCTCCGGAGCTGTCGTCGAGCTGGTAGGGAATGGAGGCGCTCGTCAGGATGTTGACGACCTCGCTCGATTCCTTGTCCGAGATGTTGCTGAAGAGGACCGTGTAACCGGGATCCTGCATCCAGAACGCTGCGGTGACCCCGATCGAGATACTGGCGGCAAGCCCCACCATCACGAGAAGCTGGCGCATGCCAGGCATGCGCGTCAGCGAGGCGAAGGGGTTGACGAACTGGTTGTCTGCTGTAGCCATCAGTCACTCCTGGGGAAATACCGGTTAGTCCCTGCGCGGGCCTACATCGGCATGTTCATGATTTCCTGGTAAGCGTCGATCAGCTTGTTGCGCACCTGGGTCATGGCGGTGAACGACAGGCTGGCCTTCTGCATCGAGATCATCACTTCGGCCACGCTGGCGCTGCCGGTGCCCGTCTGGAAGTCCGTAATCAGGTTGTTGGCGGTCGCCTGCTGCTCGTTCACCTTGGTGATCGACTGCTGCAGGACCTGGCTGAAGTTGTTGCCTCCCGGCGCGGTCACGCCGGTTGCCAGTTCCGAATCCGGAAGGCCCAGCCCGCCGGATAGCGCGCGCATCTGGGTCAGGACCTTGTTGATTTCCATCTGGCTCATGGCGTAACGCTCCGTTCGGTGTCGCGGCAACGCGGAATCGGGATACCGGCGCTGCGCAGTCGCGCGATCTTGTAGCGCAGGGTGCGCGGGCTGACGCCCAGCAGTTCGGCCGCCTTCTGCCGGCTGCCGGCCCGGCCGAGGGCGTCGACAATCAGCTTGCTCTCGACCGCGTGCAGGTTCTCCTGCAACAGGGGTTCGGGGGAGTTGCTGGCGGCTAGCGGCGACGGCTGGGGCGATTCGGTGCCGGTCGAGGCCGGCTCGAAGCGCAGGTCGCGGGCACGAATGACGTTGCCGCTGCACAGGATCACCGCCCGTTGCAGCATGTTCTGCAGTTCGCGCACGTTGCCGGGCCAGCGGTGCCCATTCAGCAGCAGAAGTGCATCGTCCGCCAGGGTCGGAGCGGGACGGCTGCCGCCAGCCGCCTTCTGCAGGAAGTAGCGGGCCAGCGGCACGATATCGGCGGGCCGGTCCCGAAGCGGCGGCGTCGTGAGCGGGAAGACACTCAGGCGGTAGTAGAGGTCTTCGCGGAAGCGGCCGGCGGTCACCTGGTCGCGCAGGTCCCGGTTGGTGGTGGCAATGACCCGCACGTTGAGGCGGATCGGCGCGCGGCCGCCGATGCGTTCCACTTCCTTCTCCTGCAGGACCCGGAGCAACTTGGCCTGCAGGCCGATATCCATCTCGCTGATCTCGTCGAGCAGCAGGGTGCCGCCCTGCGCCTGTTCGAACTTGCCCGGACGCCCTTCGTGGGCGCCCGTGAAGGCACCTTTCTCGTGGCCGAAGAGCAGGGCTTCGAGCATGTTTTCCGGAATCGCGGCGCAGTTCAGCGCCACGAATGGCCCATCGGCCCGAGGCGACAGCCGGTGCAGCAGCCGGGCCAGGACTTCCTTGCCCGTGCCGCTCTCGCCGCTGATCAATACGGTGGTGTCCGACGGCGCTACGCGGCCGGCGAGCGTTACCAGTTCGACGCTGGCGGGATCCGCAATCACCAGGTCGTGTGCGTGGCTGGCCCGGGCCGGCATCAGCTGGCGCAGGCGGTCAATGAGGGCCTGGGGCGCAAAGGGCTTGACGAGGTAGTCGCTCGCCCCCTCGAGCATGCAGCGCACCGCGTGTTCGATGCTGCCGTGAGCCGTGATCAGCAATACGGGCAGGTGCGGGCGGATTTCGCGAATCGCGGTCAGCAGTGCGAAGCCGTCCATCGGCCGCATCTGATAGTCCGTCACGACAGCGCTGAACGAGCTGGCCTGCAGCGCTTCCAGCGCGGCACTGCCGTCGGCAGCCGTCACCACGGCGTAGTCGGCGAGTCGCAACGTTTCGGCCAGGGCCTCGCGCAGCGTGGCGTCGTCTTCAACGAGGAGGACTGGATTGGGCGTGTTCATGCGGCTTGATGCTCGCTGAGTTGACCGACGCCGGCTGCCAGCGGCAGTCGCAGCACGAAGCAGGCGCCACTCCGGCTGCCGGTGGTGTCCGGGCCGTCGAGGCGTATTTCCCCGCCGTGTGCTTCCGCGACCGAGCGGACGACGGCAAGGCCGAGTCCGGTACCATCGGGGCGCGACGTGAAGAAGGGTTCGAAAATGCGGTGGCGAAGCGCGGCGGGAACGCCGGGGCCGTTGTCGGTGACCCGGATCTCCGCCGTCTGGCCGTCGACGCGGCCGTCGACACACACCATGGCCGACGGTCCGGCCGCCTGCAGCGCATTCGTGACGAGATTGAGGACGGCACCCACCAGCGCTTCGCGGCTGCCGCAGACGACAGCCGCTTCCGGCGCCGGCGCCACATCCAGTTGCTGGCCCGGGCGAAGCAGCGCGGGAGCGGCGTTGGTGATGGCGAGAGCGATGTCACCCAGCGCCACCGGTGAATTGCTCGCGGCAGCGCCGCGGGCGAAGCCCAGCATGTCGCTGATCAGTTGTTCCAGGTTGTGCAGGCAGCCGATCGCGCGGCCCAGGAGTTCATCGCGGCGGGCCATGGCGAGGCCCGTGTTGGCGGCGTTCGAGGCGTAGAGCAGGGCGGCCGACAACGGAGTGCGGATCTGGTGGGCGAGCGTGGCTGCCATTTCGCCCAGCGCCGCCAGGCGCTGGTGCCGGGTCAGTACGGCGTCGATGTCACGGGCGCGGACGGTGTCCCGGGCGGCGTCCCGCTCAGCCGTCGCGGTGGCCAGGGCCGTCTTCAGGGCGCCAACCTCGGATTCCAGGCTGCCGTAGGCGGCTTCCAGCCGGCCGGAGGCGTCGGTAAAGGCGGCGAAGGCACTCTCGAGGCGTGCTTCCGCGACGGTCCCCGGGGGGCTGGCTGTCTTGCTGCTGCTCACAAAGAAGCCAACAGCAAGAAGCGTGCCGGACCTCGTCAGTCCATAATAA
>JBDSWH010000044.1:0-21663 GCA_039926785.1 Gammaproteobacteria bacterium | reverse complement strand
CTGTCGGCGGCACGCCGGATATCGGTCGCCATGTCGAGGTCGATGCTGATGATCTGGGGCAGGCGACGCTCCCACTCCCAGATACCGACGATGGTGCGGATGCGGAGGTCCCGCAGAAAGATCGTGTCCATTCAGGGTCCCGTGAGCTCTTCCAGCGGCCACCGGGGCCGCGCTTCGACCCGCACGCCGGAGTACGCGGCAGGCGCCATCGCGAGTCGCCGGCAACCAGTGAACGCAATCATGGCGCCATTGTCGGTGCAAAATTCCGTGCGCGGATAGTAGACAGCGCCGCCCGTACGGGACAGCGCCGCGCGCAGTTGCTCACGCAGGGCCTGGTTGGCCCCGACACCGCCCGCCACCACCAGCTGACGGTGACCCGTGTGCTCGAGCGCGCGGAGACTCTTGCCGACCAGCGTGTCGACGATGGCCTGCTGGTAGTCGGCGGCCAGGTCGGCGCGCAGGTCCTCCGCCAGCGGTCCGGTCCCCGACAGGTCCCGGACCTGCAACGCCAGCGCCGTCTTGAGCCCGCTGAAACTGAAGTCGAGGCCGGGTGCCTTGAGCATCGGCCGGGGAAAGCGGTACCGGCCCGTGCGCCCCCTTTCAGCGAGCCGAGCCAGCTCCGGACCGCCCGGGTAGGGCAGGCCCAGCAGCTTGGCCCCCTTGTCGAACGCTTCGCCGGCCGCGTCGTCCAGCGTTTCCCCGAGGATCCGGTAGCGGCCGATGCCAGCCACCTCGACCAGCAGCGAATGACCACCGGAGACCAGCAGGGCCACGAACGGAAAGGTGGGCTGGTCGTCCTCGAGCAGGGCCGCCAGCAAATGGGCCTCCATGTGGTGGACGGGCACCGCCGGAATTCCCCAGCCCACCGCCAGGCCGACGCCGACCGTGGCCCCCACCAGCAGGGCGCCCACCAGGCCCGGCCCCGCGGTATAGGCCACCCCGGAAAGGTCCTTGGACCCGACGCCGGCCCGCTCCAGGGCGGTGTCGACCAGGGGTAGCAGCTTCCGGATATGGTCCCGGGACGCCAGTTCGGGCACGACCCCCCCGAAAGGGGCGTGGGTCGCTACCTGGCTGTAAAGGCAATGGCTGCGCAGGCCGCGGGCGGTGTCGTACACGGCCGCCGCGGTTTCATCGCAGCTGGTTTCGATGCCCAGAACAATCACTTGGGGAGGTTCACTTTGCAAATGGCCCGCTGACTGGCTATATTTTCCGGCTCATCCGGCCGCCAGAGCCGGTTTTTTTCGCCCGCCGGTCCGAAACTACTCCGGGCCCGAAGGCCACCAACCTGAAGGACGAAGACCTTGCCCGGCGTTCGAGTACGAGAAAACGAGCATTTTGACGCCGCCCTCCGGCGTTTCAAGCGTGCCTGCGAAAAGGCTGGCGTTCTGACCGAACTCCGTCGCCGCGAGTTCTACGAGAAGCCCACCCAGGAGCGCAAGCGCAAGAAGGCTGCGGCGGTCAAGCGCCAGCAGAAGCGCAGTGCCCGGGAAACCAACCGGCGCAAGCGCCTCTACTGAGGCGGCAGCCGCTGATGACGGACCGGCGCTGGCGATCCTGACGTGTCACGCCTGAAGGACCGCGTCCAGGACGACATGAAGGCCGCTATGCGGGCCGGCGAGAAAGAGCGCCTGGTCACCGTCCGTATGCTGCTCGCCGCCATCAAGCAGCGGGAGGTGGACGAGCGTACCGAGACCACTGACCCGGCGGTCCTTCAGATCCTCGAGAAGCTCATCAAGCAGCGCCGCGAGTCGGCCAGCCAGTTTGCCGCCGGAAACCGGCCAGACCTGGAGACCAAGGAACTGGCCGAGATCACGCTGCTGCAGGCCTACCTGCCGACCCCGCTGTCTGCGGACGAGGTCGAAGCGCTGATCGGAGAGGTGATGACCGCCACGGGCGCCAGCTCCATGAAGGACATGGGCAAGGTCATGGCCGCCCTGCGCGAAAAGGCGCAGGGTCGCGCCGACTTCGCTACCATCGGCGACAGGGTCAAGGCGCGCCTGGCAGCAAAGTGAGCCGCTAGTTCCGCCGCCACGCAGGGTGCGCGGCGAGTCCGAAGACCCCAGTGCTGCGCCGGCCCGCGAATAGAATTAAGAGGGCTGTCACCACCAACCCCATTCAGGAGGCAGGCCCTCGGTCGTGAGCGGTCGCATTCCCCAGGACTTCATCGACGACCTGGTCCAGCGCGCGGACATCATCGAGGTGGTGGGCTCGCGGGTGCCGCTCACCAAGGCAGGTCGAGAGTACAAGGCCCGCTGCCCGTTCCATTCCGAGAAGACGCCGTCGTTCTGGGTGAGCCCGCAGAAAGGCTTCTACCACTGCTTCGGCTGCGGGGCGCACGGCACTGCCCTCGGCTTCCTCATGGAGTACGAACGCCTGGAATTCCCCGTGGCGGTCGAGGAGCTGGCCCGGAGCGTCGGAGTGGAGGTGCCGCGTTCGGACTCCGGGGAAAGAATCTCGGTGGAGCCGCTCTATGCGGCGCTCGAATCGGCCGCCCAGCTCTTCCGCCAGGCCCTGCGCGATCACCCGGCACCGGTGGAGTACCTCAAGCACCGCGGACTCGATGGCGAAACCGCGCGCGAATTTGGCATCGGCTACGCCCCGCCGGCCTGGGACACGCTGTTGACGGCCTCCGGTACCAACGAAGACGAACGCCAGCAACTATTGGCCGCGGGCCTCGTGATCCCCCGGGATACCGGCGGCTTCTACGACCGCTTTCGGGACCGGATCATATTCCCCATCCGGGACTCCCGCGGGCGCACGATGGCTTTCGGTGGCCGGATCCTCGCCACCGGCGAGCCGAAGTACCTGAATTCGCCCGAAACGCCCGTGTTCCACAAGGGCCGCGAGCTCTACGGCCTCTACGAGGCGCGGCGCGCCGAACGCAAGCTGGAGCGTCTGCTCGTGGTCGAGGGCTACATGGACGTCGTCATGCTGGCGGCACACGGGATCCGCAATGCCGTCGGGACGCTGGGTACCGCCACGACCAGCGAGCACCTGCGACGGATATTCGGGGTCGTGTCCGAAGTGATCTTCTGTTTCGACGGCGACCGGGCCGGGCGCGAGGCCGCCTGGCGCGCCTTGCAGGTCAGCCTGCCGGCGCTGCATGACGGGCGGCAAATCCGCTTCCTGCTGCTGCCCGACGGCGAGGATCCCGATTCGCTGGTGCGGCGGGAAGGCGCCGCCGCCTTTGCGCAGCGCCTGGCCACGAGCATCCCCCTGTCCCAGTTCTTCCTGGACTCATTGAGCGCCGACGTCGATCTCGGGAACCTGGACGGCAAGGCCCGCCTGGCGGCCCTGGCCAAGCCACTGCTGGCCCAGTTGCCGGAAGGGGTCTACCGGGAGTTGCTGACCACCGAACTGGCCCGGCGGGTCGGCCTGCCCCGGGAGCGCCTGGACGGGTTGCTGGGCAATCCCGTGGCCCCCGGTGACCGGCCCCGGGACCGGCCGCCGGCCCCGGCCGGTCCACCCCGCCGCTCCGGCCGGGCACTACCGCCGAAAAGCGCCCGCGGGTCGTTGGGTCGCCAGGCCATCGCGCTGCTCCTCCACTATCCGGCTGTGGCCCACGAGGTCCCGCTGCCGGAGAACCTAGAAGCCTCCGGCCAGCGCGGAGTGGACCTCCTGCGCGAGCTGCACGCCCTCGCCCGAAGTCGGCCCGACGTGTCGCCGCCGGTACTCCTGGAGCGCTTCCGGGACCGCCCGGAACTGCCCCACCTGGTCCAGCTCCTCACCGAGGAGTCCCTGGTCGGTGAAGACGGCGCGACCGACGAGTTCAAGGGCTGCCTGGGCCGGCTACTGTCGGCCGCAACGCAACAGGAACTGGCCACCCTCCTGCAGAAAGCCGGCCAGGAACGGCTGTCGGGTGAGGAACGAGAGCGGCTGGCCTGGCTCCAACGAAGTGTGGTCGCCGAAAGTGCACCGCGAAATGGTGCCGCCACCTGAAGTGGCGGACCGAAGTGCCGATACCCCATAAGGACGCCGGGCAACCGGGCCGTGGCCAACGGCTCGGGAGCAAGGCTGTTCGAGCTTGGGCCTGGTGCCGGGGGTCCTGTACAATGACCGGCTTTTATCCAGTTAACGCTGAGGGCTGACGAGTGAGTGAGCCGAACACAACTACCGAACAGCAATCCCAGCTAAAGCTCCTGATCGCCCGCGGCAAGGAGCAGGGCTACCTAACCTATGCCGAGGTCAACGATCACCTCCCGAACGACATTGTCGATCCGGAGCAGATCGAAGACATCGTCAACATGATTAACGACATGGGCATCACGGTGTACGAGAAGGCACCGGACGCCGAGTCGATCCTGCTGTCCGATGCGCCGGTAGCCACCGATGACGAGGCTGCCGAGGAAGCCGCGCAGGCCATCGCGACCGTCGACAGCGAGTTTGGCCGCACCACCGATCCGGTCCGGATGTATATGCGGGAGATGGGCACCGTCGAGTTGCTCACCCGCGAAGGCGAAATCCGCATCGCCAAGCGCATCGAGGAAGGCCTGGACCAGGTCAAGCAGGCCGTGGCCATGTTCCCGCCGACCATCGAGGTACTGGCAAGGGCCTACGCGCCGGTCCAGGCGGGCGAATCGCGCCTGCAGGACGTGCTGACCGGCTTCATCGACCCGAACGCCCCAGACGAAATCGCCCCGCCGGTGCCGCGCGAAGTCGTAGTGGCCGCGGAAGAAGCAGAAACCGATGACGACGGCGAAGTTGCCGAAACCGAGGAAGAAGATCTCGGGCCGGATCCCGTCGAGGCTGAAAAGCGCCTGCAGTCCATCTTCCGCCGCCACAAGCGCGTCGTGGTCGACATGGACAAGATCGGACCCAACGACAAGAAGGTCGTCAAGTCCCGCCAGAAGCTGGCCAGCGAGATCATGGAGCTCAAGCTGGCACCGAAGCTGTTCGACCAGCTGGCCAATTCACTGCGCGACACGGTCGCCAACATCCGCAACCAGGAACGCAAGATCATGCAGATCTGCGTCCGCGACTGTGGAATGCCGCGCAAGGATTTCCTGGCCACTTTCCCGGCCAACGAAACCAACCTCAAGTGGGTCGACAAGCACATCAAGGCGAAGCGCAAGCACTCGTCGGCTCTGCTCAAGGTGCGCGAGGAAATCCAGAAGGCGCAAAAGCGCCTGCAGGCGATCGGCGACGAGGCGCACCTCTCGATCCCGGACATCAAGGAAATCAATCGCGAGATGTCCATCGGCGAAGCCAAGGCCCGCCGCGCGAAGAAGGAGATGGTCGAGGCGAATCTCCGGCTGGTGATCTCGATCGCCAAGAAATACACCAACCGTGGCCTGCAGTTCCTGGACCTGATCCAGGAGGGCAACATCGGCCTGATGAAGGCCGTGGACAAGTTCGAGTACCGCCGCGGCTACAAGTTTTCCACGTACGCCACTTGGTGGATCCGTCAGGCTATCACCCGATCCATTGCCGACCAGGCCCGCACGATCCGAATCCCGGTCCACATGATCGAGACCATCAACAAGCTCAACCGGATTTCCCGCCAGATGTTGCAGGAGATGGGCCGGGAACCGACGCCCGACGAGCTCGCCCTCCGCATGGACATGCCGGAAGACAAGGTGCGCAAGGTCCTGAAGATCGCCAAAGAGCCGATCTCGATGGAAACCCCGATCGGAGACGACGAGGACTCTCACCTCGGCGATTTCATCGAGGACACCACGGTGTCCTCGCCGATCGAGGCGGCCACGATGGAGAGCCTCAAGGAAACCACCCACAACGTGCTGGCAGGACTGACGCCACGCGAAGCCAAGGTGCTCCGCATGCGCTTCGGCATCGACATGAATACCGACCACACGCTGGAAGAAGTGGGCAAGCAGTTCGACGTGACCCGCGAGCGGATCCGGCAGATCGAGGCGAAGGCGTTGCGGAAGCTCCGTCACCCATCCCGCAGCGACCAGCTGCGAAGCTTCCTGATCGACGACTGAGCGTCGTAGGAGCGCCTTCAGGCGCGAATGGAGTTATCCCTCTGGCGCTGAGACGCGCCTGCCGGGAAAGTTCCCGTCGCGCCTGAAGGCGCTCCTACAGCGGCATCCGGTAGCGGGTACAGCTCGTCCAGCGGGACGGAGCGTCCGCTGCCCTGCACGATTCGGCAGTGTTGCCGCCGTAGCTGGCGCACTTCCGACACCCCGCAGGAGTGGGCGATCACGCTCACTTCCTTCTCCATGTTCTGCTGGTAGCGCATCACCCGGGCCGCCTTGTCGGCCGGCACGAGCCCGCGCTGCAGACGGGGATCATGGGTCGTGATGCCTGTCGGACAAGTATTCTGGTTGCAGCGCAGGGCCTGGATGCAGCCAAGCGCGAACATGAAACCCCGCGCCGACGCCACGAAGTCCGCGCCCATGCAGAGCGCCCAGGCCACGTTGGCCGGCGTCGTGAGCTTGCCGCTGGCGATGAGGCGAATCCGTTCCTTCAAGCCGTATTGATGTAGAAGATCGACGACCATCGGCAGGCTCTCGCGGATTGGCAAACCCACGTTATCGATGAGTGCCATTGGCGCGGCGCCGGTGCCACCGTCGCCGGAGTCCAGCGTGATGAAGTCCGGCGCGCACTTCAGACCGCGGCGCCCGACTTCCTGAAACAGTTCTTCCAGCCAGGCCGTCCCGCCAATGACGGTCTTGAAGCCCACGGGTTTGCCGGTGATGCCGCGCACGCGATCGATGAAGTCCAGCAGTTCCTGGATGTCCCGGATCTCGGTGTGTCGGTTCGGGCTCAGGGAGTCCTGGCCCGGGGGAATGCCACGAATGCTGGCAATTTCCCGCGTGACCTTGGCAGCCGGCAGGATGCCTCCCTTGCCGGGCTTGGCCCCCTGGCTCAGCTTTACGTCGATCATCTTCACCTGCGGATGGACCCCGAGTTCGCGGAGCCGGCCCTCGTCGAGTTCACCCCCGGCATTCCGGACTCCGTACTTGGCTGTCCCCATCTGGAACACGAGGTCGGCGCCCCCTTCCAGGTGATAGGGCGCGAGCCCCCCTTCGCCGGTGTTCAGCCAGCAGCCCGCCGCTTTGGCACCGCGGGACAAGGCGATGACCGCCGGCCGTGAAATGGCGCCCAAGCTCATCGCCGAGATGTGGAAGAAACGGTCAGTGGTGTATGGGATCCGGCAAAACGGGCCGATGGTAATCGCGGCTGTGGGCCGGTGTTCATCGTCCAGACCCGGAAAAGGCGCATTCACGAAGATGGCGGTACCGGCCGGGCGCAAGTCCCGGGTGGAACCGAATGCGACCGTACTGTCCACTCCCTTGGCGGCCCGATAGGCCCACGCGCGCTCGGCGCGATTGAACGGCAGTTCCTCCCGGTCCATCGCAAAGAAGTACTGGCGAAAGAACTCGCCCATCGTCTCGAAGGCGTAACGGAACCGACCGACCACCGGGTAGTTGCGGCGGATCGCATGGGTCGTCTGCGTGATGTCGATGACGTACATCCCGGCCACCGCAAGGGCGCCGAGGCCGAGCGCGATGACGAACAGTGCCGAGAAGATGCTGAGAATGTCGGAAACGATGCTCATGGAGGCCTGCCAGGCGGGAGCAATGTAACAGTGTCGGGCCACGACCGCCCGGCCGCTGCGATTCGGCGCACAGTCAGGACGACAGCGAGAACGTGCACTCCAGGGGCAGATGGTCCGACCCGATCGGCGGCCCCGCTGCGACGCGCGTCACGTCGACCGGCCCTCGAGCCAGGCACTGGTCGATGGGTATCCACAGGGGCACCGGCCAGGCGGGCCAAGTGACGTGCAGGCCGAACGGCTGGCGCCCGTCCCTGAGACCCGCATCGCGCAGCAGATCGTGAAACCAGGGCGAGTACGGTGTGATATTGAAGTCGCCCGCCACGATCTTCGGCAGGGTGGGGTTGGCGGCGCGGATCCGCTCGGCCAACCTTCGCAACTGGGTGTTCCGCTGAGCGGCCTGCCGCGGGCCGGAAGGAGACACCAGGTGCACGGCATACAACTCCACCAGGCCGTCGGGCAGTTCCACCAGCAGCCGGAGGTGCGAGCTCTGGTCATCGCCCAGGTCCAGGTTCTCGATGGCCCGGAACGGATACCGGGAGTAGACCGCGATACCCCACGGATTCCACCGGGGCCGGAGGGCGAAGTAGGGATAGGTGCGCTCGAGGGACCGCAGTTTCTCCCGCCAGCGAGGCGTGAATTCGGAGAGCACCAGCAGATCGGGCGATTCCCGGCCCAGATAGGCCCGGACAGCGGTCGGGTCCTCCTGGCGATAGAGAAGATTGGCGGCAACCAGACGGACGGCGGGACGGTCCTTGCCCGGTTTCGGCGCGGCAACCAGGACCGGCGGCCGGGACAGGAGGCCCGGGAGGTACGGTCCCACCGCCAACAGGTTGGGAATCGAGGCAAGAACGACGACCAGGGCCCAGGACCACCGGCGGAGGGCCACGCAGGTCACCGCGGCCATTGCCTGCAATACCAGGTACTGCAGCGCGAAGTGGGAGAACAGCTCCAGGAACCAGGCGGCGCGGGCGCCAAGGGCAGCCATCGTGGAGAGGGTTGTGGCGACGACGACCAGCGCCGCCAGGCGTTGGAGATTGACCATCACGGGTCGGGCATACGCTCTGCGTTCCGCAGCCTCTTCTCCCGGCGCTTCTGCCGCCATGCCTTTCGCAGGCGACGGCCGGAGAGCTTGCGCCACACCCGGCGAACGACCCGGGCAACACCCTCCACGGCCGTCGGCTGATAGTACGCGCGGTCTTCGGGCGCCAGGAGGTCGTACCGGCGGCGGTACTTGAGCTTCACCCACGCGTTGAGGTCCATGCGGCAGGCCTGGCGGAACAGGAAGCGGTTCCAGAACCCTCCGCCCGGCTTGCGCACCACAGCCGAGCCGAAATCAAGCAGGATTGGATCCCCGGCGGGACTGATGAGAATGTTGCCGCGCCTTTTCAGGTCCGCGTGGGCGACGCCGGCGGCATGCAGCGCCAGAATCTGGTCACGCAGTTCGCTGAAGAATCGGTCCCGGTGCTTGCGCAGCGCCGGGACGGTCTCCCGGTAGGCATCACCGGGCAGGTACTCGAGCACGAGGCTGCCATCAGCGTCCAGCCCATAGCAGCGCGGAATGCCGGATATACCGGGTACGCGGCCGTACGCGGCGCGCTCCCGGCGCAACATCGCCCGGCGCAGGCGGCGCGCAATCCTGCCGCCCATGGCCTGCTTGATCACGCGTCGGTCAGCGCCAGCGCCACGCAGGAACACGGCGCCCTGGTAGCCGCGACTCAGAAACTGCCCGGGACCCGGGTCAGGCACCGCTAGACCCGCGCGCCAATCCAGCCGACGCAGATCAGCGTGAACGCGATGACCACGGGTTCGGCGTTCTGGCGCACGGACGTCATCAACGACCAGCTCGCCGGGCCCGTCGGCCAGAACCGCCGGGGGACGACCGCCGGAACCGTCCGGCTCCACTCCTCCCACGCCTCGCCGAAGATCCGGTGCAGCTTGCGGTCCTCGTAGCTGATGGCCATCGGGTAGTAGAACCACCAGAAGGCGATGGCCACCAGCGGCGCCCACCATTGCCCGCAGGCCAGTGTGAAACCCACGAGCACCAGCAGATTGCCCGTGTACAGCGGGTGACGGACGAGGGAATAGGGCCCGTCAGTCGCCAGCTGCTTGTTCTTGACGATGTAGCCCGATGCATAGACACGCACCAGGCAGCCCAGCACCACAATAATTGCGCCGGCGATGTACAGGACCGGGATTGGCGCTGACAACCACGCGAACAGGGGCATCAGCGCGAGGCCGAGTCCCTGGCGCATGGCTTCTTGATGACGCCATTCGCGAATGAGGCCCGGCACGCCGGGGAGTCGTGGGAGATCAGCAGTACGGTTTGCCATGGCGGTAGAATCTGCCTTGAGGGCCTGTAGCTCAATGGTTAGAGCAGGAGACACATAATCTCTTGGTTCCAGGTTCGAGTCCTGGCGGGCCCACCATCAAGGCATCACCCGCCGGCATTCCGCCGGCGGGTGATCGAGACTGGCTCCCCAACCGAGTACCGGCTGTGAAGGCACCACAGCCGGTTGTCGATTAGAGGTAGTCGACTCAGTAGCGCGGGCCGCCGCGACCACCGCCGCCGGGGCCGCGGTTACCGCCGCCGCCATCCCGACCGCCGCCGCCACCGTAGCCACCACCACCGTCGCGGCCACCGCCGCCACCGTAGCCGCCACCGCCGCCGCCGGGGCCACCGCCGCCGCCGCCAAAGCCACCGCGGCCGCGACCGCCACCGCCACCGCCACCTTCGCGCTCACGCGCTTCGTTGACGCGCAACTGGCGGCCTTCCATGTCGTGGCCGTTCAAGCGCGCAATGGCGGTCTGCGCGTCGGATTCCGGCATTTCGACGAAACAGAAACCGCGGAAGCGGCCGGTCTCACGATCGTTAATCAACCGCACGGCGTCGACGGCACCGTGCTGCGAGAACAGCACACGGACCGATTCTTCATCGGCGGTATATGGCAGATTGCCTACGTAGATCCTGGTCATGACGGGTACCCTTGTAACTCCTCAGTTGATGGACAGCACGAGAACATCGAATGTCAGCGCCTTGCCCGCGAGCGGGTGGTTGAAATCGAGGACCACCACGTCGGGGCGTATCTCGGCGACCCGGATCGGGCCGTCGAATCCCTGCGCGCTCAGCAGTGTGCCTACCTTGCGCGCATCCTCCGGGATCTTGTCGAGCGGAACTTCCTGGACCTTCGTCGGGTCGGTCAGCCCGTAGGCCTGCTCTGCCGGAACCTTGACCTTCACCCGTTCCCGGGCCGCCTTGCCATCCAGCGCGATTTCCAGGCCGGGGATGATCTGCCCCTCGCCCGCCACGAACGACAGCGGTGGACCGCCCACGTTCGACTGCACGGTCGAACCGTCGTCCAGCGTGAGGGTGTACTCGATGTCCACCTTTTTGCCCTTGGCAATCACGACACCGGCCGCAGAGACGCCGAACGCGGCGAAGATCAGCAACGACGCGGCGAAGGCGCGAGCAGTGCTCACGTCCAAGGTCCGATACTCCAGGGGGAAGGATGCACGGGAGGGATGAAAGATCGTTGCGCGCGGCTTAAGGGCGGGCGGTGAAAACCGCTGGTCGCAATGCGAGCGCCTAGCCTCTCCAGATTGAAGGACAGCGGCCAAAATGCAGGGCAGAGTCCCGAAATTCAGCCTTCGTTCCGACTGTAGCACGGGCTTCCAGCCGATGCGATGGGCGTAACCCCGTCCGCAAAGCACCGCAAAACGGCGCTACCCCTGCCGCCCCACTCTCCACGTGGGATCTAAAGCCGCACGGAGCCACCGCAAGCCGCATAGAATCCCGACGGTCCGCGGTTGCCAATCAACCGCACTGTCAACGGAGGTGCGGCATGTCGGGACCGGGTCTGGGTGCTTCTTCAACGGCCACGGCGCCGCGGGTGACGGGATTCCGCCGCCTGTTCATCCGCAAGTCGGTGGCTCAAATGCACGCCGAGCATGCCCAGAGCGAGCTCAAGCGCAGCCTGGGCGCCCTCAACCTCGTCCTCCTCGGCATTGGCTGCATCATCGGCACGGGCATCTTCGTGCTCACCGGCCGGGCAGCGGCGGACTTCGCCGGGCCCGGCATCATGATCTCGTTTGTCATCACCGGCGTCCTTTGCACGTTTGTGGCGCTTTGCTATGCCGAGCTGGCTTCCGCCGTCCCGGTGTCGGGCTCCGCCTATTCCTACTCCTACGCCGCCATGGGCGAACTGGCGGCCTGGGTCATGGGCCTGCTGCTGGTCCTGGAGTACGGTCTGGCGGCTTCGACCGTGGCGGTGGGCTGGTCGGGGTATCTGGTCAGCCTGCTCAAGGATTTTGGCATCCATATCGATCCGACCCTCACCGCGGCGCCCGGCGTCGCCATCAAGGAGGCCGGCGTCGTCGTAGCCCACGGAATGATCAACCTGCCGGCGGTCCTCGCCATCCTGGCCGTCACCGCGCTGCTGGTGATCGGCATTTCGGAATCGACGACGGTCAACAACATTGTCGTGTTCATCAAGCTCTCGGTGGTCATCGCCTTCATCATCATTGGCAGCTTCTTCGTGAACCCGGACCTCTGGGTTCCGCTGATACCGGCCGAAATCCCGGCTCCGCCTGTCGGTACCCCCCGCGGACTCTGGCCAGATATCTGGCGGGCGCTGGTGGATGTGGTCACCGCCCAGAACACGTCCCGATATGGTATCGGCGGCCTGATTTCTGGTGCCGCCACCATCTTCTTTGCCTATATCGGGTTCGAGGCGGTCTCCACGGCAGGCGCCGAATCCAAGAACCCTTCCAGGGATATGCCGATTGGCATCCTGGGATCGCTGCTGATCTGCACCGTCCTCTACATTCTCACGGCCGCTGTGCTGGTTGGCATCGTGCCCTACACCGAACTGGACGATCCAGCACCGATCGCTAAGGCCGTAAACCTCATCGGGCTGCCGTGGTTCGCCAAGCTGGTCAAGGTGGGCGCGATCGCGGGCCTCTCTTCCGTGATGCTTGTTCTGCTCTATGGGCAGACCCGGATTTTCTACACGATGGCCCGGGATGGCCTCCTGCCCGCGACACTGGCGACCGTGCATCCGAAATTCCGCACGCCCTGGATCAACACCCTGATCGTTGGCGGCATCGCGGCCGCCAGTGCCGGACTGATGTCCCTCGATGCCCTGGCGGACCTCACCAACGTGGGCTCGCTGGCAGCGTTTGCCATCGTCTGCATTACGGTGCTCTACCTCCGCTATGCGGCGCCGAATCTCAAGCGGCCGTTCCGGACGCCGCTATTCCCGGCCACCCCGGTCCTCGGCGCGCTGATGTGCCTCTTCCTGCTGATGTCGCTGATGGCGAAGGCAGACACGCGAAACTTCTTCCTGGTGTACCTGCTCGGTGGAATCGTCGTGTACTTCCTCTACGGCTTCCGCCATTCGAAGCTGGGCAAGGGCGAGATCGTCATGGGCGCTGAGCCCTCGCCCGATGTGCCGCGGAGACTGGATGTCTGACGGTCGGCGCTCCTACAAGCAACTACCGAGCGAGTTGATCCAGTCCGTCAGCAGCGCCACGCCACTGCCGTCGATCTCGCCGGAGCCTACCGGCGGCATGCCGTTGGCGTCCCGGCGATTCGTGCGCGCCAGCAGCACCGACCGCGCTGCGTCCCCGGGCGCAATCAGACGAGCGTTCGCGATTCCAAGGTCGCCGGCCTGGGGCACAGCGTTGCAGGTGTTCGTCGCGGCCAGCGCGGCTGTTGCACGCAGGTCCATGCCCGAGGGCGTCGGCCCGTTCGGCTGGTGACACTGGGCGCAGTTGGTGTGCAGCCACGCCCTGGCTCGGTCGTTGAGCGACGCGCTACTGTCGGCGGGATCTGCCAGCGACGGCAGGGTGGCGGGCAATGACTGGGTGAGGAGGCCGATGTGGTCCAGCGTTGCCAGCTGATTGGCGGTTACGCCTGTTTCGCCATAGGTGAGCAGACCATTCAGCTGGGCAAGCTCGGGGCCGAGTGAGAATCCGGCCACGGACGTGTGGCACAGCATGCACTCGCCCTCGCTCGGATAAATCCAGGTCTGCCCACCGACCTGGCGCGTCTTGCCGCCGGTGACGCGAGTCGCGGCCGTCTGGGCGTCGTTCCATTCGTACGTGTAGCCCGCCCATACGCCATCCGGGTGGCGCATCATCAGCCGCGTCTCGATGAGCTGGCCGCCGAGCCGGAACGACTTGACGAGGACCGAGCCGGCCGGGAAGTTGAAATCGCCGCCAGCATTCCGGGAAATGGTCCTGCCATCGGGCACGGCAAGGAAGCGCTCCTTCAGCGCCCCGTCGGACCAGAACGGCGCGTTGACCGTGTAGGGAACAAGGCCGCTGGCGGGTAGCGTCGGATTGGCTGCAGCCACGCAACCGGTATCGGCAAGGTCCGTGGGAATGGTGTCGGCATTGCCGCCACTGCCGCCCAGCCGGCCGACCCGGCCACTGCCGAAGTCGGCGAAGTACAGCTCTCCATCCTCACCGAGGCCAAAGGCGCTGATGTTGTACGGTGTGTTGATGAGTTCCTCGTTCGAGTAGCCACCCTGGCCGTCGTCCTCCAGGGCCCAGATGCGCCCGGAACCGAAATCGCCGAAGACGTAGCGGCCGCGGAGCGCCGGCAGGCTGTTGCCCCGGTAGACAAAACCGCCGGTGATCGAGTTGTCGCCATTGGCGTGAGGGTAGTCACTCAGCGGGTCGATCAGGCCCGCCGTCCCACAGCTCGCCGGACCGCCGATGAAGCCTTCCCTGCAGGACCAGCCGTAATTGCCTCCCAGTTCGATGCGGTCGATCTCCTCACGGCTCCCCTGCCCCACGTCACCGACCCAGAGGTCGCCGGTCGGCGCGTCGAAGCTCCAGCGCCACGGATTGCGCAGGCCGCTGGCGTAGATTTCCGGGCAGTCGGCGCCATTGGCGGCAGGGCCGCATTTCGGGTTGCCGGAAAACGGGTTGTCGCCGGGAACGCGGTAGCCCGGCGCGGGCCAGGCGACGCCCGTGACATCGAGCCGCAGCATCTTGCCCAGAAGGCGCGTGTCGTTCTGGGCGTGGCTGAACGGATCGTTGGCACTGCCGCCATCGCCCAGGCCGACATAGAGATAGCCGTCAGGCCCGAAGGCCACGTCACCGCCATTGTGGTTGTCGAAGGGCTGGTCGACGGTCAGCAGAATCTGCTCCACGGTCGTCACCGGGGCAGTCACGCTGTCCAGTATTACGCGGGACACCCGGGAGACCATGGAACCGGCGGGATTGCCCGTGTAGGACACGAAGACCTCACGAGTGGCCGGGTAATCGGGGTGGAAGGCGAGGCCGAGCAGTCCGCCCTCGCCGCTGGCGTTGACCCGCGCCGAGAAATCGAGCCAGGTTGCGGCAGCGGCCGGACTGCCGACGTTGAATACCCGGATGCGGCCCGTCTTCTCCAGAACGAACCAGCGCGTGGGATCGCCGGGTGCCTGGACCAGCTTGGTCGGCTGGTCGAACGCCGGCGCTGCTGGAAACGCGTCGACGGCCGTCACCGTGGCATTGCTGCCCGGACGATCCGGAGCGACACAGGTGAGATTTGCGGGACGGTCGTCCAGACCGAAGGGTCCGTCGGCGCTTCCGCCGTCACCCCCACCACCACCACCGCAACTGACAAGTCCTCCCGCAACCGCCAGGACCCAAGAGACCGAAACCGTTGACCGACAAATGTGCATGACGACAGTGTGCTGACCCGGCACCGCCGCTGTCGAGCATCAGGTACCGCAATCGCCGTTTATACTGCGCTGAACCAAGGACCTCTGTTCATGACGCGTTCATTCCATCCGCCTGTCCGGACCCTGATGGGACCGGGACCCTCTGACGTGAATCCCCGCATTCTCGAGGCACTGTCCCGGCCCACGATCGGCCATCTGGATCCCGCATTCATCGGCCTGATGGATGACATCAAGCGTCTGCTCCAGTTCGCCTTCCGGACGAAAAACGCGTTGACGTTGCCCGTGTCGGCGCCCGGCTCCGCCGGCATGGAATGCTGCTTCGTCAACCTCGTGTCGCCAGGCGACCAGGTGATCGTCGCGCAGAATGGCGCCTTTGGCGGCCGCATGAAGGAGAACGTCGAGCGCTGCGGCGGGACCGCGGTCCTGGTGGAGGACGAGTGGGGCACCGCGGTGGATCCCCAGAAGGTAGAGGACGCAATCCGCAAGAACCCGAAGGCGAAGCTGCTGGCCTTCGTCCACGCCGAGACCTCCACCGGCGCACGCTCCGATGCGGACGTGCTGTGCCGGCTGGCGGGCCAACATGGTCTTCTCAGCATCGTCGACTCCGTAACCGGTCTGGGCGGTATCGATGTCGACGTGGACAGCTGGGGCGCCGACGCGGTGTATTCGGGCACTCAGAAGTGCCTGTCCTGTGTCCCCGGCTTGTCGCCGGTGACCTTCAGTCCCCGCGCCCAGGAGGTCATCCAGAAGCGCCCGGCCAGGGTGCAGAGCTGGTTTCTCGACCTGGGCCTGGTCATGGCTTACTGGAGCGGGACCAGCCAGCGCGCCTACCACCACACCGCACCGATCAACATGCTGTACGGCCTGCATGAAGCACTGGTGATCCTGGAAGAGGAGGGCCTCGAGAACGCTTGGCAACGGCATGCGCGCCATCACGCCGCCCTGGCCGACGGCCTTGAGGCCCTTGGCATCGAGTTCGTCGTGGACGCGCCGCACCGGCTGCCCCAGCTGAACTGCGTCCGCATCCCGCCCGGTGTCGATGACGCGCAAGTCCGCCGCGGGTTGCTCGAGGATTACGGCCTGGAGATCGGCGCGGGCCTGGGACCGCTGGCCGGCAAGGTCTGGCGCATCGGCCTGATGGGCTTCGCCGCGAACCGGACCAACGTGCTGTTCTGTCTGGGGGCCCTGGAAGCACTTCTGAACCGATCGGGTGGTGTCGCCGCCGCGCGCACCGTCTACGGCAACACCCCGTAGGGGCGCCTTCAGGCGCGATCGGTGCGCCGGGTCGCCACAGCCAGGCGGACTAGGGCAAGGATCTGGTCCAGTGAGGGGGTTGGCACACCTACCAGCCTGCCCATCTCCGCCACGGCCCCGACCAGCGCCTCCAGTTCCAGGGGTCGGCCCTGCTCGAAATCCTGGAGCATCGACGTCCGGTGGGCGCCCACGTCCACAGCCGCGTCGATGCGCTTCTCGATGTCCATCGCAAAGCTGACTCCGAGCTCCGTCGCCACGGCGACGGCTTCGGCCATCATCCGCCGGATGACGTCCCGGACCGCGGGATCGCGGCCCATCTGCTCCAGGGTCGCGCGCGTCAGGACGCTCACAGGATTGAACGTGGCGTTCCCCAGCAGCTTGAACCAGATATCGTCCCGGATCTGCCTCCGTACCGGAGCCTTGAGGCCTGCGGCCGTCAGCACCTCGCCAAGCGCCCTGACACGCGCGGACCTGGAGCCGTCCGGTTCGCCGACCATGAAGCGCGTGCCCTCGATGTGCCGGATCACGCCGGGTTCGACGATCTCGCACGACGGGTAAACCACGCAACCGATGGCGCGCTCCGGCCCGAGGGTCCGCCAGATCCGGCCACCGGGATCCGCGGACTCCAGGTGGCGATTCGCCAGGGGTCCGGGAAACGCGTGGAAGTACCACCAGAGGACGCCGTTCTGGGCCGTGACGATGGCGCTGTCCTTACCGAGCAGCGGCTGCAGGTGGTCCACGACCGACAGCGTCGAGTGGGCCTTGAGGGTCAGGATTACGTAGTCCTGGGGGCCGAGCGTGCGGGGATCATCGGTACAACGCACGGGCACCGTCCGCCGCTCGCCCCCGCTGATCACCGTAAGTCCGCGCCCTTGCATGGCGGCCAGGTGCGCACCGCGCGCGACCAGCGACACTTCAGCATCCGTGCCAGCGAGTTGTGCGCCGAGATAGCCACCGATGGCGCCGGCGCCGTAGATACAAATCTTCATGCGAGGCCGAGTTTGGCGGCGAGCCCGATGCGCTGGAGCTTGCCGGTGACGCCCTTCGGAATCTCGTCAAGGAACACGATCTTCCGCGGTACCTTCATGTCGGCCAGCCGCTCACCGGCAAAACTGCGGAGATCGCGCTCCGTCGCCTGCGCGCCGGGCTTCAGCACCACCGCCGCCGCGACGTCCTCGCCGAGCAGGGGATGGGGCACTCCGAAGGTCACCACCTGGGCGACGGCGGGGTGGTCGAGCAGCACCTCGTCGACCTCGCGGGGCGAGATCTTCTCGCCGCCCCGGTTGATGATCTCCTTGAGCCGTCCGGTTAGCCGCAGGTACCCCTGCGGATCCAGCACACCCTGATCCCCCGTGCGGAACCAGCCATTGGTAAAGGCGCTGGCATTGGCCGCCAGGTTGTTGCGATAGCCGGTCGTGACGTTGGGGCCACGGATGACCACTTCGCCCACATCGCCGGGAGGCAACAGTGAGCCCTGCTCGTCCATGACTCCCACCTCGGGGCCCGCCGCGATCCCAACGCAACCCGGGAAGCGCCGGCGGGGCGGCAGCGGGTTGCTGGTCATCTGATGGGACGCCTCGGTCATGCCATAGGCCTCGATCAGCGGGCAGCTGAAAGTCGCCTCCAGCTCTGCCATCACCTGGGGTGGGAGGGATGCCGAGGATGACCGGATGAGGCGGAGCCTGGCGCCGTCGATAGCCTCACGGTTGCGCTGGGCGCGGGCCAGGATCGCCTGGTGCATCGTCGGCACCGCGGTGTACCAGGTCGGCCGGATGTCCCGTAGCCAGGCGAAGAACTGGAGCGCATTGAACCCGGGCGTACAACAGACCTCCGCCCCCGCACGCAGCGAACTCAGCACGGCGGCAATCAGGCCGTGGATGTGAAAGAGCGGCATCACCTGCAGGCAGCGGTCCGCTGGGGACAGCGCGAGGCTCACGGCGATGTGGCTGGCCGAAGCGCAAACGTTACTGTGGGTCAGCGCCACGAGCTTCGGTCGCGACGTGGTGCCCGACGTGTGCAGCACCAGCGCCACGTCATCTGCGCCAGCGGGACCGGGCCGCACAGCTTGGCCCGGCGGTCCCCGCAGTTCGAAGCGACCGGCCGGCGCGGCCGCGGGAACAACGAGCTCCGCTATCGGGATTCCGAGTCGTCGTGCGACGGCGATGGCCGGCGAGGTGCTGCCCTCCTCCACCACCAGCAACCGGGCGGCGAGGTCCTGCAGGTAGAACTCGAACTCGTCCGTGGTGTAGCCCGGATTCAGCGGCGCCGTTGTCGCACCGGCGGCAATCGCCAGGAAGGCCACCGCCATCTCCGGCCCATTGGGCAGAACGATGGCCACCGCGTCGTCGCGCCCGACACCGAGGGCATTCAGCGCCGGGACGGTGCCGGACACCTGGTCGCGAAGGCCCTTGTAGGTCAGGTCCGGACGGCCGGGGGCGGAGATGGCGGTCGCCGTGGCGGCGCCGCGCGAGACAAGTTCAATGATCGTGGATGCGCTATGCATGGCGAATTCTGGCACGGGCTGGCAAAAGCGACGGCGCGGCCATGACTTCCTCATTCTGAGAGCGGGCCCACAGACGCGCCCGGGTCGGGAGCCTACGTTATGTCAGAGGTTGCCCCCGCCAAATTATGTCAAACGAATTGATGATCGTCCTGGCTTCGGCCAGCGCGGCAGCGCTGGTCGGCGGCGCCCTCGTGGCCTGGCTCAGCACGCGCAACCGGCCGGCCATCGACCCGGAAGCGGAAGGACGGCACGAGCTCCAGCTCGTCGAACTCCGCGAAACGGCCCTGCAGTGCCAGCAGGAAAGCCGCGCGGGTGAACAGCAGGTGCTGGGGCTGCGGGAAGACCTGGGCAAAGCGCAGATCCACATCGGGCAGCTTGAGGACCAGGTCGCCGCCTACCTGCGCCAGTATGCGCAGGCGAAGAACATGCTCAAGGCGGAGATCCGCCAGAAGGGCCGATTGCAGATGGAACTCGCTGCAGCAACCGCGCAAGTAGAGTCCCTGCAGGGGCGCGTGCACGAACTGGAAATGGAGCGAAATGCCATCACCGGCACACTCCGCCGCCTCAGCGCATAGCAGCACGACGTCCTTTCCTGGCGGGTCACCGCCGGGACATTGAATTCCCGGCCGTTGGCCTCATTACCGTCTCTGGTGGCGCTCCCCGGGCGCCGGATGGACGGACGCATGAGCCAGAACGAGAATCTCCCGACAACGGCGGTCGCGCAGCAGGTCCCCGAGGACGTGCTCATCATCCTGCCCGTGCGGAACACGGTGGTATTTCCGGGGGCCGTCATTCCCCTGACCATCGGTCGACGGATTTCCCTGGCCGCGGCGGAGGAAGCCGCTCGCAGCGGGCGGCGGATCGGCCTGGTCATGCAGCGGGATCCGTCCGTCAATGAACCGACGAGCGCGGACCTGCACCCGGTCGGCACCATCGCACGGGTCGTGCGGTACTTCACGTCACGGGACGGTACCCAGCACGTGGTGTGCCAGGGTGAACAGCGCTTCCGCGTCCTCGATCACCTGCCGGGACTGCCGTTCATGGCAGCCCGCTATGACCTCATCTACGAATCCGCCGCGGATACGGCGGCGCTGGAAGCTCGTGCCCGCATCCTGAAGGAGCGGGCGATCGAAGCCATCGCCCTCCTGCCACAGGCGATGCCGGAACTTGCCGGCGTCCTCCAGCAGATCGAAAACCCCGGGCAGCTTGCCGACCTCGTGGCCGGCTTCCTCGACATCAAGCCCCAGCAGAAGCTGGAGGTCCTCGAGATCTTCGACGTCCAGCGACGGCTCGACCGCGTCCTTGACCTCCTGTCGCACCAGGTTGAGGTCATGAAGCTGTCGCGCCAGGTGGATGAGCAGACCAAGGAGAAGCTGGAGGACAAGCAGCGGGAGTTCTACCTGCGCGAACATATGCGGACCATCCAGAAGGAACTCGGTGATTCCGAGGACGTCGCCGAGCTGGATGAGTTGCGCGCCGCCATCGAGAAGTCCGGGATGCCCGAGGAGGCGCTCACCCAGGCCCGCAAGGAACTGAAGCGGCTGGAGCAGATGCCGGAGGCTTCCGGCGAGCAGTCCATGGTGCGTTCGTACCTGGATTGGCTGGTGGCCCTGCCCTGGGCGAAGCTGGATGCTGAAAGCATCGACATCACCCGGGCGCGCCAGGTTCTGGAGGAGGATCACTTCGGCCTGACCAAGGTCAAGCAGCGGATCCTTGAGTACCTGGCCGTCCGCAAGCTGAACCCGGAGGGTCGCTCGCCCATTCTCTGCTTCGTCGGGCCGCCCGGCGTCGGCAAGACCTCGCTCGGCCAGAGCATTGCGAAGGCACTCGGCCTCGTATTCGTGCGCGGGTCACTGGGCGGCGTGCACGACGAGGCCGAGATTCGTGGGCACCGGCGCACCTACATCGGTTCGCTGCCGGGCACGGTCATCCAGCAACTGCGCAAGGCTGGAACGCGCAATCCTGTCTTCATGCTCGACGAGATCGACAAGCTCGGTAGCGGCGGCTTCCATGGCGACCCCTCGTCGGCACTTCTCGAGGTTCTCGATCCCGAGCAGAACGGCACGTTCCGGGATAACTACCTGGGAGTGCCCTTCGACCTGTCCAAGGTGTTCTTCGTGGCAACCGCCAACCAGCTCGACACCATTCCCGGGCCGCTGCGGGACCGGATGGAGATCATTGAGCTGCCCGGCTATACCCAGGACGAGAAGCTGCAGATCGGGCGGCGCTACCTGGTGGCGCGCCAGCGGTCGGCCAACGGGCTGCAGCACGAGCAGGTCAGCATCAGCGATGCGGCACTGGCGGAGATCATCGCCAACTACACGCGGGAAGCGGGCGTGCGCAACCTGGAACGGCAGATTGGCTCGGTACTCCGCAACGCCGCGGTGCGCATCTCGGAAGGCACTGCGACCCACGTCGACATCGATGGGCAGGCGGTACAGGACATTCTGGGTGCCCGACGCTTCGAGTCGGAGGTCGCCCTGCGCACAAGCACGGCCGGCGTGGCCACGGGTCTCGCGTGGACACCCGTGGGCGGTGACATTCTCTTCATCGAGGCCACCAGCATGGCCGGCAAGGGCCAGTTGATCCTCACCGGCCAGCTCGGTGACGTGATGAAGGAAAGCGCCCAGGCGGCCTTCAGCCTGGTGAAAACCCGCGCGGATTCGCTGGGCCTCGGCGACTTCGACTTTGCCACCCGGGACCTGCACGTG